>NZ_JAVXKG010000009.1:0-60535 GCF_036647415.1 Algoriella sp. | reverse complement strand
AGCAGGAACTTGGAATACGAATAATTATGATGTAACAATAGGTTATAATTTTGACGCAACAAATGGTACTAAATTAAGGGTTATGAATTTAGGAAATTCAAATATATATTTAACATCAAGTGAGGCTTCATTTATAACATCTTCTTCATTGGTTACTTTAAATGCGGGTACTTCTCACATTCATTTTACTAATTTTAAAAATGGTTATAATAAAGGATTTTATGGACTAAGAACATTAAATGGTCAAACATTTTATGATGTTACATTTGAAGATACTGGTGGTCAAATAAATGATCATAGTGGTACTGTTAATTTTAATAAAGTAGAATTTAAAGGTGATGGTGCAATAAACGGAAATAACACCTTCAAAACCTTGATTTTTTCTCCAACAAAAACATATGTTTTAGCTTCGGAAGCTACACAAACAATTACGAATTTATTTTCAGCTAATACACCTCAATGTGGTGGTTGGTCAACCATTACATCTTCTACAGTAGGAACACAAGCAAATATTATTGCCACAGCAGGAACAAATGTTGTTGTATCTGGAGTAATTATGAAAGATATTAAAATTTCTGGAGATAAAATTTTTACAGCCAACAATTCAGTAAATAACGGAAATAATTCAGGCTGGGTGTTCCCATCTTACATGGGTCAAAACTTATATTGGGTAGGAGGTTCAGGTAATTGGAATGATAAAATCCATTGGTCACAAACCTCTGGGAATACTGGAGGTTATTGCGTACCAGGTCCTACGGATAATACTTTTTTTGATAATGGATCTGGTTTCGCAACAAATAACAAAACAGTAACGGTTGACAATACTTCATACACACGTAATATTACTTTTTCTGGTAGTGTTGTTGCTCCAACCTTAACTCAAAGTGGTTCCCAAACGTTTAATATTTACGGATCTAGTGAATGGCAAACAGGTATGGGAACAATTAATGTGTCAAAAATTTATTACCGACATACAGGAGAAGTGAAAACAATCAAAAGTAATGGAGTATTTACAGGTAATTCAAATAATTTAGTTTATTTTGAAGAAGAGAACTCTATTAATCTGAATGATGCATTTACTACTGGATTTTTATATCATCAAGCAGGAACTTGGAATACGAATAATTATGATGTAACAATAGGTTATAATTTTGACACAACAAATGGACCTAAAGTAAGGGTTATAAATTTAGGTAGCTCACAAGTGTATTTAAAATTATCTTATGCTTCGTTTATAACAACTTCTTCATTTGTTACTTTGAATGCTGGTACTTCTCACATTCATTTTACTGATTTTAAAAATGACTATAATACGGAGGGGTACGGATTAATAGGCTTAGATGGTCAAACATTTTATGATGTAACATTTGAAAGTACTGGTGGTCAAATAAATGGTAATAATGGTATTGTTAATTTTAATAAGGTAGAATTTAAAGGTGACGGTGTAATAAACGGGAATAACATTTTCAAAAACTTAATTTTTTCAGCAGGTAAAACTTACAACTTGCAGAATGCTAAAACTCAAACCATAGAAAATTTAACTTTAGGAGGAACTCCTTGTGATGTAACTTCTGTAAAAAGTAATACATCTGGAACAAAAGCTAATATAAATTTAACGGGAGATGTCACAAATTTTAATTTTGGAAACTTAAAAGATATTAATGCTTCTGGTAAAGCATTACATTTTGGAGAACAAAGTACAATTGCTAATCAAAATAATAGTTCTAATATTACTTACGATCCTTATAATCCGGGAAGTTTTGAAGGATTAGGAGCCGATTGGATAGATCATGTTGTAGATCCAAATAAACCATCAACTTATATTTTAGGAACACAAAATTTCTACGGAAACAATAGAACAACTTATAAATGGTATAAAACTGGAGGTTTAGGTAGTAATGTGACATCGATTATCAGTACGGCAAAGGAAATTGACATCAGAAAATTTGGATACGGTACATATAAAGTTGTGGTAGAATATTCTAACGGAACAATGGTAACATGCAGTTCAGACGATGAAGTTTATCTGAAAGGTTTATTAAGAAAAGTTATCGTAAATCCTTCAATCAGAATAAGAGTAAAATAATTATAGACTAAAAAAACGTATAAAATTTCTTGTAAAGAGAAATAATCAATACAAAAACAAAAATCGCTTCGTATCTTACGTAAGCGATTTTTTTACTTCAAATTAACTTCTATTTCTTTCATCAATTTCATCGGTTTTGTTATTCTCTGATTTGTAAATTCGTGATATAATTCTATTTTGACTTTCATTATATTTTTCGGAATTTTTAAATGATTTTCTTTTACATAATTATAACCTAATACATTATTTCCTTCCTTTCCTGGAATACCATTTATTACTGCATAATGTCTTATAACTAATATATTATCTATTATTTCTTGCTCTGTTCTTATTTTTTTTATTTTATTGATTGACAATCCTCCAGAGCTATTATGACCTTTTAATTCATACTCTATTTGCTTCGCTTTTTGGGTTTTAATATTAATTTCTGGTTCATAAATTTCTCCATCTGCTACTAATTGATGGCGCATTACAGAGTCACCTTTTTCGGTCATTCTATATGTCGTCTTATATTTCCCTAAGATTGTTTTTACTTTAAGTGATTGCTGTGCAAAACAGTTAATAGTTGCAAAAAACATAAATATAAAAATGATAAATAATCTCATTGATTTTTGACTTTAATTTTCTCTCGTTGTAACCTTCAAATAATTTATTTGTTTGATAGAATCATTCACATCAATTAACGTAATAGAACCCAAAATTTTTGAATTAGCAATATAATCATACGCATTGCCATTCATTATTTCAAGTTCTTTCAATTGTTTATTATTGAGATGATTTGTATCAATTCCATTAATTTTTATGTGATGAAATTTAGATATTTCATATTCATAAAAAGTATATTTATTTTGCTGATTTGACTTTAAGAAATTAAAAATCAGACCTAAAGAGTCATTGGTATAAATTTTATTAAACTCATACAATCGCGAATCGTTTCCACAAAAAGCTATAGAGTCATTTTGCAAATAATCTTCAGGTGTAGTTTCTTTTACAGTAAATAGGATTTTCTTATTCGCCATCAATTTTTCAAATTCTTCTGAAGTTGTTTTATTAAAACTTAACTCTTTTAATGAAAAATCTTTATTTATATTAATCAATTCCTGAGATGTTTCCGTTTTACATCCAACAAAAAATAGAATAGAAAATATGATTATTTTGTAAAACATTGATTTTTATTTATGATTAAATTTAGAGATTAATAACTAAATAAAACTCACTAAGAATAGGGAATAAAATGGAACATCATATTTACTTTTCTTCCCATAAAAATGCCCCCAAATAGTGTCTAACTTTTTTGGAGGCAGTGTATTTTGATTCTCTCTTTATTAACCTTGATTATTTAATGTAATAAGTGGTTCTATATATTCTCTTGTATTTGCCAAACGAGGAACTTTATTTTGTCCACCGAGTTTTCCACGAGAAGCCATCCATTCTATAAATAATCTTTTTCTTGCTTTATGAACAACTGGTCTATTAAGCGTCATGTTGTTGTAGCGTTTTGCTTCGTAGTCCGAATTTACTTCTTGCAAACTCTTATCCAATGCATCTATAAAAGCATCAAAATCGGTCGGTTCTTTATCAAATTCGATAACCCATTCGTGTGCACCTTTTTCTTTATCTTTCATAAAAATAGGACCAGCGCTATATTCAGAAACAATTGCATTTGTTTTGTCACAAGCACGTTTCAGAGCTTCTTCGGCATTTTCTATCATTAATTCTTCACCAAAGGCATTGATATAATGTTTTGTTCGCCCAGAAACAACAATTCTGTGCGGATTTGTTGATGTAAAACGAACAGTATCACCAATAATATAACGCCACAAACCACCATTGGTTGTGATAACCATTGCATAATTTTCACCAATTTCTACTTCTCCAATAGTCAAATAATGTTGATCTGCTGATCCAAATTCTTCCATTGGAATAAATTCGTAAAATATTCCGTTATCTAAAAGCAACAATAAATCTTTATTATTTAATTGATCTTGAATACCAAAAAAACCTTCTGAAGCATTATAAAGTTCGAAGTAGTTTATCTTTTTTTGAGTGATAGAGTTGTAGTTTTCTTCGTAAGGTTTAAAACTAATTCCACCATGAAAAAATACTTCTAGATTTGGCCATAATTCATCTAAATAATTTTTATCCGTTTCGGCTAAAAGTTTTTGTAGAACAACCATCATCCATGAAGGAACACCTGTTAACGAACCAACATCTTCATTTTTTGTTGCATTAATAATTGCTTGCATTTTAGTCGCCCAATCTGGCATCAACGAAATTTCACGATTCGGAATATTCTTCATTTCTGCATAAAAAGGAAGATTATCAATCAAAATAGCAGATAAATCGCCGAAACGCGTGTCATATTTTTGATACAACTCACTACTACCACCAATTCGTAGATTTTTGTGCATAAAAATATCTGTCTCAGGATAAGCATTTAGGTATAAAGCAAACATAGTTTTACCAGCGGCGTAATGGCAATCTTCGAGAGATTCGTCACTAATCGGAATAAATTTACTTTTGGCATTCGTAGTTCCAGATGATTTTGCAAACCATTTGATTTTTCCATGCCAAGCAACATCTTTTTCACCTTTACGAGCAAGCTCAATATAAGGTTCAAAATCTTCGTAATGAACAGCAGGAACTTGTTGTTGAAATTGATGAATTCTATTTATTTCATCAAAACCAAACTCTTTTCCATAAATAGTAGATTTAGCTTTTTTTATGTTGTCAAACAGGACACGTTCTTGTGTACCAATTGGATTTTTGATGCTTTGTTCGATAACATTCATTTTGCTTCGCATCATAATTTCCATAATCTTATTGACTATTCCCATCCGCTAAAAGTTTTGTAGATTTACACAAAAATAATTAAACTTTAGATAGTAAGATGCAGTTTGAAGGACAAATTCGTAAAATGATGACAGAAAATGGAAATCCGATAAAGTATTATTGGAATTTCAAGAATGATTTTATTGTCATGAACCAATTATTGGGTAAAAAGATTAAAATTTCGTTTGATCATTACGAATGTTTGGGATGTGGTTTAGATAAAGAAATTTATCAGATGGGATATTGTAAGAATTGTTTTTTTACATTACCTGAAGCAAATCCAAGTATTATTAGTCCAGAACTTTCTACAGCTCATTTAGGAATTGCACAACGTGATTTGGAATGGGAACAGAAGTTTGAATTGCAGCCACACATTGTTTATTTAGCAAATTCATCAGGTGTAAAAGTTGGTGTAACGCGCGAAACACAAATACCAACACGTTGGATAGATCAAGGCGCATCTGAAGCTATAGTTATTGCGCGAACGGCTAATCGCTACGAGGCAGGAATGATAGAGGTTTCTTTGAAAGAAGTAATTGCCGATAAAACAAATTGGCAACGTATGTTGAAGAATGAAGTACCTGAAGTTAATTTATTTGAAAAATATCAAGAAATTAAAAATATAATTGGAGCAGATTTTCAACAATTTTTGGTGGAAGAGCCAGAAGTTTATCAATTAAATTATCCTGTTATTTCTTATCCAGAAAAAGTAAAATCATTAAACCTGAAAAAAACTCCCGAGATAGAAGGTGTTTTGAAAGGTATAAAAGCACAATATTTAATATTCGAAGACAATAGTGTTTTTAATGTTAGAGGACACGAAGGTTTCTATGTGAAGCTAGATCTTTAAATATTTTTAGAGAAAATTATATTCAAAAGTCGATTCTGAAACAGAATCGACTTTTTGTCATCTATCTATTTGATTTTAATAAAAATACTTGTTTATCATCTTATTTATTTTTACATTAGTTATAATCAATTAACACAAAAAATAGGAATTATGAAAGCAAGTGCATTACTTATCGTTGGAGGTATTTTGGCTTTAACAGCATGTAATAAAAAGAGTGATTTACCTCAATACAAAGTAGAAGAAGCTGTTTTAGCAGTCTATAAATATAGAGCGGATAAACCAGATTCTCTTTCATCCAAAGTAGAAGGTGTAAAAGTAGAAGATTTAATGGCTCCAGTGAAAGCATTTGGAGCAGTAGATGTCTACAATGTCGAGAAAGTAACACCTTTACAAGATGGTGATAAAACAGTTTATGAAGCGGTTTATAAAGTTTCTTTTAAAGGAGCCGAAGGTACAGAAACTTTCAAAGTAAGAAGAGTAGATAAATTAGACGGAATTGTTGTAGGCTACGCAAGCGACATAAAGCCTGTTGCAGCTCCAGCTACGGATTCAACAGCTGTTAAAAAAGATTCTGCTGCAGTAAAAAAATAATATTCTAAAATTAAATAATTAAAAAGATGATTCTGAATTATTCAGAGTCATCTTTTTTTGTTTTTATCAATTGATTATATTTGCAAAACTTTGGAACAGAAAACTATTCAAAACGTTTTTAGCTTATACGATTCATCAGATTTCGTACAGAAGCTTATTGTCAATTTCAAAAATAATCCTCAACACAAAGTAAATATCAAAGGTTTTTTAGGCTCTGGTCTTAGCATTTTAGCTGGTCATTTATATGATCGCGTTGCTCGTCCAACCATTCTTATCTTCGATGATAAAGAAGAAGCTGCTTATGTGTTGAATGATTTAGAAACGTTATTTGACAAAGATCAAATTCTATTTTTTCCTTCATCTTACAAGCGTCCGTACGAAGTAGAAGAAGTAAACAATGCAAATGTTGTTGTACGCACAGAAGTGTTGAATGCTTTGGCGCATTCTAAGCGTCCAAAAATTGTAGTTACTTACGCAGAAGCGCTTTCAGAGAGAGTTGTAACCAAAAAAGCACTTTCTACAAATACGCTAAAAGTAAAAGTTGGAAACGATTTGGGAATTGATTTTCTTACAGAAGTTCTTTCTTCTTACAATTTTTATCGTGTCGATTTTGTTTCCGAGCCAGGAGAATTCTCTATTCGTGGAGGAATTATAGATGTTTTTTCATTTTCGAATGAACATCCTTACCGTATTTCACTTTTTGGAGATGAGGTAGAAACAATCAGAACGTTTGATATCGAAAATCAATTGTCGATTGCAACGACAAAAGAAATTACGATTATTCCAAATCTCGAAAGTAAATCGATCAATGAAAAACGTGAGAGTTTCTTAGAATATATTTCGAAAGATAGTTTAATTATTGCCAAAAACATTTCGGTTTTAGCAAAACAAATCACCAAAAATTTTGAACAAGCCGAAACTTCTTTTTTAGCTTTGAAAGGAGAAATTAAACAAGCTGAACCAAATCAATTATTTCTAAATGAAAATGCTTTTCTTCAACAAATTTCAAGTTTTGGATTGATAGAATGTTCGATGAAATCGTATTTCGAGACGATTGAAGAAATAGAATCGCCTTTCAAACCGCAACCAACATTCAACAAACAATTTGAATTATTGATTGATGATTTGAATGAACATAAAACAGATGGTTTCAAAAATGCCTTGATTTGTTCAAGTGAAACACAAATCAAACGTTTCGAAGAAATCTTTGAAGACATCGGAAAAGAAGTTTCTTATATTCCAGTTTTAGGCTCTATTTATCAAGGTTTTATTGATGAAGAAATTAAATTAACGTGTTACACCGATCATCAGATTTTTGGTCGATATCATAAATTTAATCTTCGAAATTCTTTTTCCAAAAAAGAAGCAATCACGCTAAAAGAAATTAATGCACTGCAAGTCGGTGATTACGTAACACATATAGATTACGGAATTGGGAAATTTGCTGGTCTTGTACGATTGAATAATAATGGCGTAATGCAAGAATCAATCAAACTGATTTATCAGAACAATGATATTTTGTACGTTAATATTCATTCGTTGCACAAAATTGCAAAATTTAGAGGAAAAGATGGTGCTGAGCCAAAAATCTCGAAACTTGGATCGCCAGCTTGGAAAAATTTAAAGAATAAAACCAAAGCGAAAGTAAAAGAAATTGCATACGATTTGATCAAATTATATGCAAAACGTCGTACCAGAAAAGGTTTTGCTTATTCGCCAGACACATATTTGCAGAACGAATTGGAAGCATCTTTTATTTATGAAGATACGCCAGATCAGTTCAAATCAACTCAAGATGTAAAAGCAGATATGGAATCGGATCGCCCAATGGATCGTTTGGTTTGTGGTGATGTAGGTTTCGGAAAAACGGAAATTGCAATTCGTGCGGCTTTTAAAGCAGCAACAGACGGAAAACAAGTCGCCGTTTTAGTTCCGACAACTATTTTAGCTTTTCAACATTTTAAGACGTTTTCAGAACGTTTAGCAGATTTGCCTGTTACCGTAGCTTATCTTAATCGATTTGTAACTGGACCAAAGAAAAAAGCAATTTTAGATGGCTTAAAATCTGGTAAAGTAGATATCGTAATTGGTACGCATCAATTGGTTAATCCAAAAATAGAATACAAAGATTTAGGTTTATTGATTGTAGATGAAGAACATAAATTTGGAGTTGCTGTAAAAGATAAATTGAAAACGCTGCGAGAAAATATTGATACATTAACGCTTACGGCGACGCCAATTCCACGTACGCTTCAGTTTTCGTTGATGGCTGCGCGAGATTTGTCGGTAATCAAAACGCCACCGCCAAATAGACAACCTGTGGAAACGCAATTGGTTGGTTTTAACGAAGAAGTTTTTCGCGATGCAATAATGTATGAAATGCAACGTGGAGGACAAATTTATATCATTCACAATCGTGTTCAATCACTGAAAGATATTGCAGGAATGGTGCAACGCTTAGTTCCTGATGCGCGTGTTGCGATTGGTCATGGACAGATGGAAGGAAAACAATTAGAAGCCGTTTTACTCGATTTTATTGATGGTCGATATGATGTTTTTGTTTCCACAACAATTATCGAATCTGGTTTGGATGTTCCGAATGCAAATACAATATTAATCAACGATGCGCAGAATTTCGGTTTGGCAGATTTGCATCAAATGCGTGGTCGTGTTGGTCGAAGTAATCGCAAAGCATTTTGTTATTTGGTTGCGCCACCACTTTCGGTTTTGACGGATGAAGCGCGCAAACGTTTGCAAGCAATTGAGCAATTCTCAGATTTAGGTTCTGGATTTAATATTGCGATGAAAGATTTAGAAATTCGTGGAGCTGGAAATCTTTTGGGTGGAGAGCAAACAGGATTTATGATGGATATTGGTTTCGAAACTTATCAAAAAATCTTGAATGAAGCGATTGAAGAATTGAAAGAAACGGATTTTAAAGATTTATTTGAAGATCAAAAATCGGACGAAATAAAAACCTATGTTTCTGATGTACAGATTGATTCTGATTTACAAATTATGTTCTCAGATGACTATATAGAAAGTTCAGAAGAACGTTTATTATTGTACAAAGAATTGGCTGATATAGAAACTGAAACCGAATTACAAACCTTTAAAAACAATTTGATTGATCGTTTTGGTAAAATGCCACTTGAGGCTGAAAATTTATTAGAATCGATTCAATTAAAATGGGCGGCGAAAAAATTAGGTGTCGAACGTTTGGTAATGAAAAAAGGTGTTCTTTTAGCTTATTTTATCAACAAGCCACAAAGCGAATTTTATCAGTCAGAGGAATTTAGATTAATTTTAAATTACGTGCAAAATAACGCTAAAAACATCAGTTTTAAGGAAAAATCACCCAAAAACGGAGAAGAATTCCCAACTTTATTCTTACGCTTTGAGCATGTAAAAACTGTGCATGATGCTTTAGAAAATATGCAAAAATTATTAATTCAGTAGATTTTTTTAGAATAAAATAAGAATATAATAAAATAAGAAAGGAGAAATAACTATATTGTCATTTCTCCTTTTTGTGTTTAAAATATCTACTATCTTAAATAGATAAAAAATCTATAATTTATCATATTAAGAAATATAACTGGCTGTATGCGAATATTCATAATCAATCTAATAAATTATGATTATTTTTATCGATAAAATTTAGTTGGAAAAAATATAAAATGGTTATGGAAACAGCATCAAGCTATATTCCTATTCTCATCTTATTTGTTGTGGCTTTCGCATTTGTAGCAGGAACTATTGTTGCTACACATTTGTTGGGACCATCGCGTAAAACAGACGAAAAGTTAGAGAACTTTGAATCTGGGATTGAGAAGGTAGGAAATGCAAGACAACCATTTGCGATCAAATACTTTTTGGTAGCAATTCTGTTCGTCTTGTTCGATGTAGAAGTAATTTTCTTCTATCCTTATGCGGCAAACTTCAGAGAATTAGGTTGGGAAGGCTTTGCAGCAGTAGTGACATTCGTCGGATTATTTTTTGTGATGTACTTGTACGTTCGCAAAAAAGGAGCTCTTAACTGGGAAAAGTAGAGCAATTTATCATCTTAAAAAAATAGTAAAATGATTCATAATAAAAGACCAGTAACGCACAATACTAATGTGAAGATTGTAGAATCTCCAGGTGGTTTTGAAGGCGAAGGTTTTATGACAATGCAATTATCAAAAGTAGTTGGATTGGCGCGTAAAAATTCGATTTGGCCTTTACCATTTGCGACAAGTTGTTGTGGTATCGAATTCATGGCAACCATGGGTTCTACTTACGATTTGGCACGATTCGGATCAGAGCGTTTAGCGTTTACGCCACGTCAATGTGATTTGTTGATGGTAATGGGAACAATTTCTAAAAAAATGGCGCCAGTTCTAAAGCAAGTTTATATCCAAATGGCAGAACCTCGTTGGGTTATTGCGGTTGGTGCTTGTGCAAGTTCGGGTGGTATTTTTGATACATATTCGGTTTTACAAGGAATTGACGAAGTTATTCCAGTAGACGTTTATGTACCAGGTTGTCCTCCTCGTCCGGAAGCAATTATAGATGGAGTAATGCGAATTCAAGAATTGGTAGAGTCAGAAAGTGTACGTCGCAGAAGTAGCGATGAATATCAACAACTTTTGACAAGTTACGGAATTAAATAATTTGAACAAATGGATAACTCATTTATAAAAGACCGTTTGGTTCAGAAATTTCAAGAAAATATTTACGGATACGAAGAGCATTTTGGTGTTTTATCGATATTCGCAAACAAAGACTTCAATCTAAAAATTCTTCAATATTTGGTTGATGATGAGCAATTATCATTCAAATTCATGAAAGATTTAACGGCTGTTCATTATCCAAATCGTGTTGGAGAAGAACTTGTTGTCACTTATTTAGTTTATAATCTTTACGAAAAGGTTGAGTTGCGCTTAAATTTTAGTTTACCAATCGAAAAACCTTCGATTTTTACGGCAACTAAGATTTTTGAAACAGCAAACTGGTTAGAGCGTGAAGCGTATGATTTTTTTGGTGTAGATTTTATCGGACATCCAAATTTAATTCGTGTGATGAATGTAGACGAGATGGATTATCATCCATTACGTAAAGAATTTCCGTTGGAAGATCAAACGCGTAAAGACAAAGATGATGATATGTTTGGTCGTGGTGGTGATTTCAATTATGGAGGTTTTAATGTAAAAGCAAATTAACCATGGGAAAAGAAAAAACGAAAAAGAAAAAACACCTTGACCTTCCAGATGGTTCATTAGAAAAAAGTACGATTACCTTAAACTTAGGACCAACGCATCCTGCTACACATGGGGTATTTCAAAATATATTAGAGATTGATGGTGAAATCATCAAATCTACAGTTCCTACAGTTGGGTATATACACCGTGCTTTTGAGAAAATTGCAGAACGTAAACCATTGTACCAAATAACGCCTTTAACAGATCGATTAAATTATTGTTCGGCTCCGTTAAATAACTTAGGTTGGCACATGACGGTAGAGAAATTCGTTGGAATTGAAGTTCCAAAACGTGCTTCTTATTTACGTGTCATTATTATGGAATTGGCTCGTATCGCAGATCATATCGTATGTAATTCGATTATGGGTGTTGATACTGGGGCATTTACAGGATTCCTTTATATGATGAAGTACCGCGAATTGGTTTACGAAATTTATGAAGAAATTTGTGGATCTCGTTTGACGACAAATATTGGTCGTATCGGTGGTTTCGAACGTGATTTTTCTGATGTCGCATGGCAAAAAATTAATCGTTTTGTAGCCGAATTTCCAGATGTTTTAACAGAATTCAATAATCTATTTATACGAAACAGAATTTTTATGGATCGTACACAAGGTGTTGGAGGAATTTCTGCAGAGCGTGCATTAAATTATGGTTTTACAGGACCAAATTTACGTGCAGCTGGAGTAGATTATGACGTTCGTGTGGCAAAACCATATTCACGTTATGAGGAATTCGAATTCGAAATTCCAGTTGGTACAACAGGAGATTGTTACGACAGATTCTTGGTTCGTAATCAAGAAATGTGGCAAAGTTTGAGCATCATCAAGCAAGCAATTGCAAAAATTGATGCTTTAGAAGGTGAAGAAGCAACAAAATATCATGCAGACGCACCAGATTTCTATTTACCTAAAAAAGAAGATGTTTACACAAAAATGGAAGCGTTAATCTATCACTTCAAAATTATTATGGGTGAGGTAGATATGCCAAAAGGAGAAATTTATAATTCGATAGAAGCAGCAAATGGCGAGTTGGGTTATTATTTAATTTCTGATGGTGGGCGTTCGCCATTCCGTTTACATTTCCGTAGACCTTGTTTCATTTATTATCAAGCGTATCCAGAATTAATTCAAGGCTCAATGATTTCAGATGCAATCATTACGATGAGTAGTTTGAATTTGATTGCGGGTGAATTAGATGCTTAATAAAAATTAGTAAAAATGGCAATTCAATTTTCAGAAAATACACAAGAAAAAGTAGATAAAATCATTGCACGTTATCCAGCGGATAAAAAACGAAGTGCCTTGATTCCTTTACTTCATGTAGCGCAAGAAGAATTTGGAGGTTGGTTAGACACTCCTCATTTAGACTATGTTGCAGAAGTATTAGAAATATTACCAGTAGAAGTTTACGAAGTAGCTTCTTTTTATTCGATGTTTAATTTAAATCCTGTTGGGAAATTTGTTTTAGAAGTTTGTCAAACAGGACCTTGTATGTTAAATGGTTCTGATAAAATCATCAACCATATCAAAACAAAATTAAATATAGAAGCTGGTGAAACTTCAACAGACGGTTTATTTACATTAAAACCAGTTGAATGTTTAGGAGCATGTGGTTACGCACCAATGTTACAGTTAGGAAAAACATATCGTGAAAATTTAACAATCGAGAAGGTTGATGAATTAATCGAGGAATTGAAAAAATTAGCATAATGGGACAAAAATTACTGTTAAAAAATATTGATGTTCCAGGTATTCGTCATTACCAAGCTTACCGCGAAAATGGAGGTTATGCAAATGCTGAAAAAGCATTTAAAATGACAACAGACGAAATTTTAGAAGAAGTAAAAGCTTCAGGATTACGTGGTCGTGGTGGAGCAGGTTTCCCAACTGGAATGAAATGGAGCTTTTTGGCAAAGCCAGAAGGTGTGCCAAGACACTTAGTTGTTAATGCAGATGAATCTGAACCAGGAACGTTCAAAGACCGTTTCTTGATGGAATATATTCCTCATTTATTAATAGAAGGAGTTCTTATTTCATCTTTTTGTTTAGGATCTAACACATCATTTATTTACATCCGTGGAGAATATGCGTGGGTTGCAGAAATTTTAGAAGAAGCAATTGACGAAGCAAAAGCTGCAGGTTGGTTAGGTAAAAATATACAAGGAACTGGTTTCGATTGTGAAATTTATGTTCAACGTGGTGGTGGAGCTTACATTTGTGGTGAGGAAACTGCATTATTAGAATCTTTGGAAGGTAAACGTGGAAATCCACGACTTAAACCACCTTTCCCAGCTGTTAAAGGTTTATGGGGAAGACCAACAGTTGTAAACAATGTAGAAACAATTGCAGCAATCGTTCCAATCATCGAGATTACAGGTGCAGAATATGCAAAAATCGGAGTTGGACGTTCTACAGGAACTAAATTAATTTCTGCTTGTGGTAATATTAATAAACCAGGAGTTTATGAAATTGATATGACAATTACGGTAGAAGAATTTATCTATTCTGATGAATATTGTGGAGGAATTCCAAACGGAAAACGTCTTAAAGCATGTATTCCAGGAGGAAGTTCTGTTCCAATTGTTCCAGCAAATTTATTATTAACAACTGCCGAAGGTAAACCTCGTTACATGAATTACGAAAGTTTATCAGAAGGAGGATTCCAAACAGGAACAATGATGGGTTCTGGTGGATTTATTGTGTTAGATGAAGATCAAGACGTTGTTTATCATACTTATACATTAGCTCGTTTTTATCGTCACGAATCATGTGGACAATGTTCACCTTGTCGTGAAGGAACTGGTTGGATGGAAAAAATCTTGAAACGAATAGATGAAGGACAAGGAAAAATGTCTGACATCGAATTGTTATGGGATGTTCAACGTAAAATTGAAGGAAATACAATTTGTCCATTAGGAGATGCAGCGGCTTGGCCAGTTGCAGCAGCAATTCGTCACTTCCGTGATGAATTTGAATGGCATATTAATAATCCTGAAGAATGTTTGACACGTAATTTTGGTTTGGCGCATTACGCTGATCCTTTAGTGATTAAAGAAACCGCAAATTAATACGAAGATGGCAGAAGAAACACCATTATTTAAAGTTACCATCGATAACGAAATGATTGAAGTACCTGCGGGAACAACGATCCTTCAAGCTGCTCGTATGATTGGTAAAGAAGTAGCGCCTCCAGCGATGTGTTACTACGGTAAATTAGAAGATACAGGAGGAAATTGTAGAACTTGTTTGGTAGAAGTATCAAAAGGTAGTGAAGCAGATCCTCGTCCAATGCCAAAATTAGTTCCATCTTGCCGTACAACGGTAATGGACGGAATGGTTGTAGGCAATAAAACATCTGAGCGTACAGTTGAGGCTCGTAAAGGTATTGTTGAATTATTATTAATCAATCATCCTTTAGATTGTCCCGTTTGTGATCAGGCAGGAGAATGTAAATTACAAGATTTAAGTTACGAACACGGAGCAGAAGCAACGCGTTATGAATTTGATCGTCGTACATTCCCAAAAGAAGATTTAGGTCCAAATATTCAGTTGAACATGAACCGATGCATTTTATGTTATCGTTGTGTAAAAACTGCGGATCAAATCACAGGTTGTCGTGAGCATGGTGTAATGAATCGTGGAGATCATGCGGAAATTTCAACTCATATCAACAAAAGTTTAGACAACGAATTCATCGGAAATATAATTGATGTTTGTCCAGTTGGAGCTTTAACAGATAAAACGTTCCGTTTCAAAAACCGTGTTTGGTTCTTAAAACCAGTTGATGCACATCGCGATTGTCCTACTTGTTCTGGTAAAGCGCAAGTGTGGTTCCGTGGAAATGAAGTTTTCCGTGTAACAGCTCGTAAAGACGATTTTAATGAGGTAAAAGATTGGATTTGTAATACATGTCGTTTTGATAAAAAAGATATCAATGATTGGGTATTAGAAAAACCATCAGAAGTTTCTAAAGATTCTGTTGTTCGTCAAGGTCATTATTTTGAGAATAAAATAGAACCAAAAGAAACTTTACCAAAAGTTATCAAACGTGATCCAAAAATTTTGTTAGACATTCATTCGGTTTCAGAAGTTAATGAGCCAAATCGTGATTTATCTAAAATTGATGGACCAGCAACGAGTAAAGATTTTAAAGATTAATCATACGTAAATTAAAATAACAAAAATGACAGAAGAATTTATAGGTCTTGCATTAGAAAAGTTAGCTTTAGTAGGCGTTATGATTGCGTTTTCACTTGTTGTAGCAATGTACTCTACTTGGGCTGAACGTAAAGTTGCAGCTTTTTTACAAGATCGTATAGGACCAAACCGTGCAGGTATTTTTGGGTTATTGCAACCACTTGCCGATGGTTTAAAATTATTCTCGAAAGAGGAAATTACACCTAAAGATTCGAATAAATTTTTATTCATCTTAGGACCAGCTTTAGCTATGATTGTAGCGTGTATGACAGGAGCGGTTATTCCGTGGTCTACAGCTTTTGAGATTGGAGATCGCGTTGTAGTTCCTCAAATCGCAGATATCAACATCGGATTTTTATACATTTTGGGTGTATTAAGTTTAGGTGTTTACGGAATTATGATTGGTGCTTGGGCGTCGAACAACAAATACTCATTAATGGGTGGTTTGCGTGCAGCATCTCAAATTATTTCGTACGAATTACCAATGGGAATTGTGTTAATCACTTTATTGATGATGACAGGTTCTTTAAAATTAAGCGACATTGTACATTATCAGCAAGATAATGCGTGGTTTATCATTTTACAACCATTAGGATTTATCATTTTCTTGGTTTGTTCTTTTGCAGAAACAAATCGTACACCTTTTGATTTACCAGAAGCAGAAAATGAATTAGTAGGAGGTTATCACTCAGAATATTCATCGATGAAGATGGGATTCTTCTTATTTGCAGAATACATCAACATGTTCATCAGTTCTGTGGTTATTTCGACATTATATTTTGGTGGTTATGATATTCCATTTGTAGACGATGCAACATTAGTAAACTCGGTTGGAGTTAACGGATTGGCAATTCTTAATTTCCTATCGTTATTTGGTAAAGCGTGTTTCTTCATCTTTTTCTACATGTGGGTAAGATGGACGATTCCTCGTTTCCGTTACGATCAATTAATGAATTTAGGTTGGAAAAAATTATTGCCTTTAGCATTAATCAATATGTTAATTACGGGCTTAGTGATTTTATTATTAAACAAGTAGAATCATCAAAATAATAAAAAATTATGGAACCAATTACAAATAGATCAAAACAAGTAGAACGCAAACCCTTAACATTTTGGGAAAGTATCTATTTGATTTCTATCGCAAAAGGGTTGATGATTACATTGAAACATTTCTTTTCTAAGAAAGCAACAATTAATTATCCAGAAGAAAAAAGACCGTTTAGTCCTGTATTTAGAGGATTACACGTTTTGAATAGAGATGAAGAAAATCGTGAAAATTGTACAGCTTGTGGACTTTGTGCCTTGGCTTGTCCAGCAGAAGCGATAACGATGGAAGCAGCAGAAAGACTTCCTGGTGAAGAAAATCTTTACCGCGAAGAGAAATATGCAGCGAAATATGAAATTAACATGTTACGTTGTATTTTCTGTGGATTCTGTGAAGAAGCTTGTCCTAAAGATGCAGTTTATTTATCACAAACTGTTCCGCCAGCAAGTTTTGATCGCAAAAACTTCATCTATTCTAAAGAAGATTTATTAATCCCGAAAAAAGCGACAAACTAATGGAATTAGCACAAATTTTATTCTACGTTTTATCGAGCTTAACGGTGTTAAGTGCGTTACTGATGGTATTTAGCAAAAATCCTGTTTACTCGATTTTATATTTAATCGTGACGTTTTTCTGTATCAGTGGACATTACGTTTTACTTAACGCACAATTTTTGGCGATTGTAAATGTGATTGTTTATGCAGGTGCAATTATGGTATTGTTCTTATTCGTGGTGATGTTGATGAATCTTAATAACGAAAGACATTCATTCGGTAGACCAGCAAAATTTTTAGCAGCGACACTTATTTCGTTGTTATTTGTTGCCTTGACAGTAGGAATTTTCTTAGGAGACAAATCGGCTGTAACAACAGGAGTAGAAGTAGGAACAGGTGATCTTGGATTGATACACAATCTTGGTTCAATGCTATATTCAGAATATGTTTTACCATTCGAGTTGAGCAGTATTTTGTTTATTTCGGCAATGATTGGAGCAGTGATGTTATCAAAGAAAGATGAAGAATTATTGGATTAAATATAAAAAGTAAAAGATGTTACCAATCAGTTATTATATTACTTTATCATTAATCCTATTCGGAATAGGAATGGCAGGCGTTATGCTTCGTCGCAATGCGATTGTCATTTTTATGTGTATAGAATTGATGTTAAACTCTGTGAATTTGTTGTTAGTTGCATTTTCAAAAATGCACTATCACGCAAATCCAGCATTAGAAAAAGGAACCGACGCACAGTTGTTAGTATTCTTTATCATGGTAGTTGCTGCGGCTGAGGTTGCGGTAGGATTATCGGTAATAATACTATTGTTCCGAAAAGTTTATTCGGTAGATATTAATGTGTTAAATCGTTTAAAAGGTTAAGAATGGAGCAGTATATATGGTTAATTCCTTTGATTCCATTCATCGGATTTTTAATTAACGGTTTAGGACGAAATGTACTTTCTAAAAGCTTAGTTACTTTCATCGGAAGTGGAGCAGTTTTGGCAAGTTTCATTTTATCAATCATGGTTTTTATGTCAGTTCCATCAGGAGCAGACGCACAGCCATTAATTTTTAAGGCATTTGATATTATTAATATTCCAACACTACAAGTTCCATTTGCATTTCAAATTGATGCATTAACGAGTTTGTTTTTGTTAATTATAACAGGAGTTGGATTTTTAATACACGTGTACAGTTCTGCTTATATGAACGAGGACGAAGGATTTGCAAAATTCTTTTCTTACCTTAATTTATTCATCTTTTTCATGTTGATTCTTGTAATGGGAAACAATTTTGTAATGATGTTTATTGGATGGGAAGGAGTTGGACTTTGTTCATTCTTATTAATTGGATTTTGGTTTACAAACCCAGAATATATCAAAGCAGCAAAGAAAGCTTTCATTATGAACCGTATTGGTGATGTAGGATTTTTATTGGCAATGTTTTGGATTTTCAAAGAATTTGGAACGTTAGAATACGTAAAAGTATTCAATCAATTAGCAATCGATCCATCAGCATTTACAGGTTTTGTATTGACGGGAATCACATTATTGTTATTCTTAGCAGCAACAGGTAAATCTGCTCAATTACCATTATTTACATGGTTACCAGACGCGATGGCAGGTCCAACACCAGTTTCAGCACTTATACACGCTGCAACAATGGTAACGGCTGGTATTTTTATGATTACACGTTGCAACGAATTATTTACAGCAGCGCCATTTACATTAGAAATCATTCAATATGTAGGAATTGCAACAGCATTTGTTACCGCAACAATTGCGATGCGCCAAAACGATATCAAAAAAGTATTGGCTTATTCTACAGTTTCTCAATTAGGATTAATGTTTGCAGCAATTGGTTCTGGTGCGTATATCGCAGCAGTTTTCCATGTAATGACGCACGCATTCTTCAAAGCATTATTGTTCTTAGGAGCGGGTTCTGTAATTCACGGAATGCACCACGAGCAAGATATGCGCAAAATGGGAGGACTTAAAAAATACATGAAAATCACACACATCACATTCTTGATTGGATGTTTGGCAATTGCAGGTATTCCTGGTTTATCAGGTTTCTTTTCTAAAGACGAAATGTTATTAGGAATGTTTGTTTCTAATCCAATAATTTATGGTTTAGGATTTATTGTTTCTGTATTAACAGCTTTTTATATGTTCCGTTTATATGCCTTAACTTTCTTAGGAGATTTAAGAGATAAAGACGCTCATCCACACGAAAGTCCAGCAGCAATGACAATTCCATTAATCATTTTAGCAGTTTTATCTGTTGTTGCAGGTTATATCGGAATTCCAGCTTTGTTTATGAAAGATGGTCATCAATTACAAACTTTCTTAAGTGGAGTTGTAAATATAGGTGAAGCACATCACGTTTCTCATGCGACAGAATGGATGATGATGGGTGCATTATTAGTTTGTGTTTTAGGAGCGATTTTCTTTGCAATTAAAAAATATACAAATCAAATTGATGAAGAATCGACAGGAATTGCAAAATTCTTTGAAAATAAATGGTACATCGACGAACTTTATGACAATGCAATTGTAAAACCATTGTTTGAATTAGGTGATGTCTTGAAAAAATATGTAGAAAAAGCAGGTATTGCAGCTTTCGTTTTAGGAGTTGGAACTGTTTCTGATCGCGCATCAAAAAATGTACGTCAGCTACAAAACGGAAATGTCGGATTCTATATTTTGTTGATGGTTGTAGGAACTGTTGCAGGTATAGCAATCTTTTTTATGGGGTATTTAATTTCAAAATAGGTTAGTAATGCTTTTATCTTTATTTATCATATTACCATTAATAGTAGGAGTTTTCATGCTATTAATGAAAGGTCAAAAACCACAAAGATGGTTAGGAGCATTTGTTGGTGGAGCATTGTTGGCGTTGTACTTTTTTATCACTTGCAAAGGTGGAAATGATGAGTTAACGTACCAAACACAATGGTTCAATTTCAACAGCGTAAAAACTTATTTTGCGTTAAATGCACAAGGTTTGGGTGGCTTAATGTTGCTATTATCAAACTTTACATATTTGGCTCTTTTTGTTTATTTATCAACATCTAAACAAAACTATTCAAATACTTTTTATGGATTATTATTAATCACTTTAGCAGGATTGAATGGAGTTTTCTTAGCAGAAGATTTAATTTTATTCTACTTCTTTTGGGAAGTTGTCTTAATTCCAGTTTATTTCTTAATAGGATTATTCGGATTAGGAAAAGATAGACTTCGTGCAAATATGACATTTTTCTTATACACGATTTTAGGATCTATGTTTATGTTAGGTGGAATTATTTACATCGGATTTTTCTTGAAACCAGCTTCATTTTTATTAGCAGATGTACAGCAAGTAACAGCAGCAGCTTATTCTACAAATACAGCTTTAGCGTTATTATTTTTGATTGCATTTGTTATTAAAATTCCAATTTTTCCATTCCATACATGGCAACCAACAATCTACAAAACATCTCCAACACCACTTACAGTTGTACTTTCAGCTTTGATGGCGAAGATGGGATTATTTGCAGTGGTAACATGGTATTTGGGTATGTTTCCAGAAGTTTCAGTATTGTTCAAATACATTATGTACATCGCAATTTTCGGATTAGTTTACGCTTCGTTAATCGCATTGAGTGCAAAAAATGTAAAGAAAATTATTGCATATAGTTCGATTGCCCATTTAGCATTGATTTTTGTATCATTATTTTCTGAATTAGCAAATGGTATTACAGGTGCATATTTCCAAATGTTTTCGCACGGATTAGTCGTTTTAGGATTATGGCTTTGCGTTGATATTATGGAAAGAAAATATCATCTTACAGACATCAAGTCAATTGGTGGTTTAGCGAAAGTTGATCCTACATTGGCAATTTTGTTTATGGTTTTCGGTTTAGCTAATGTTGCCTTACCACTTACAAGTTCGTTTATTGGAGAATTTATGATGCTTTCGGCATTGTTTACATTCAATCCAGTTTTATGTGTTGTTGCGTGTTTAGGTGTTATCTTATCAGCCGTTTATACATTGCGTTTATCAGGTGCACTTTTGTTTGGAGAAGTAAAAAACATCAAACAAAAAGAAGCAAAAAAAGGAGGTTTCGGACCAATTGCAGTTTTATCTGTAATCGCTATTGTGATTATCATTTTAGGCGTTTATCCAACACCAATTTTTAATTTATTAGCTCATTAATCATTTAGAATAAATAGAATATGAATACTATTATTTTATCAGCACTTTCAGGTATTATATTGATGTTTAGTGGATTCTACATCAAAAATAATCGTGCCTTAAATATTCTTTCTGTTGTATTATTTTTCGGAATGATTGTAGGAGGAATATTTGATTTGAAGGGTTGCTCGATGTTTGCAGGCAAATTTGATAATATGATTGCACAATCGCTTTACGGCGTGTCTTTCTTTATCGCATTAGCGGCATTGGCAATTTTTTACTTGTTGTTGAACAAAGATGCTTTTGGCAAAGTAGGAAAACATGTTGCAGAATATTACGCACTTATTTTCTTTGCTTTTACGGGTATTGCAGTTTTAGCACAATTTCACAACTTAGTGATAATGTTTTTAGGAATCGAATTAATGTCAATTCCAATGTACATCATTGCTGGAACTAACAAAGAAAGTATAAAAAGTACAGAAGCATCTGTAAAATATTTCTTGATGGGAGCATTCTCAACAGGGATTTTGATGTTAGGAGTAACATTTTTATACGGTGCAACAGGAACATTTATGTTAGACCAATTGGTGAATTACAATCCGTCTTTCGAAAATATTTATTATTTAGGATGGTGTTTAATCATTTTTGCATTTTGTTTCAAAGTTTCGGCAGCACCATTCCACGCATGGACACCAGATGTTTACGACGGTACACCAACGGTTTTTACATCGTTTATGTCGACAATCATCAAAGGTGGATCTTTCTTAGGATTTATAATGGTTTTAAAATCATTTCCAACCAATGCAGAATACGCAGAATATTACCGATTATTATTTGCATCAATCATCATTTTGACGCTATTTATCGGGAATTTCGGAGCAATTTCTCAAAAATCTGTCAAACGATTAATGGCGTATTCATCAATTGCGCAAGCAGGTTTTATGTTGTTCGTTTTGTTTAACATCAATTCAGCATCTAAAGAAGCCTTGATGTTTTATACGATCGCTTATTCTATCGCGAATTTCATTATTTTCTATACGATTGATCAATTCAAAAATCCAAAATTTGAAAGTTTCATCGGTTTAGGAAAATCAAATCCAGTTTTGGCTGCAGCAGTTACAACATCTTTAATCTCGTTAGCTGGTATTCCATTAACAGGAGGTTTCTTTGCGAAATTTATGGCATTGAGTATTGGAGGTACAAACGATAAAAATCTTTTCTTGATTGTAATAGCTTTGGTTATGGCAGTTCTAAGTATGTATTATTATTTCAAAGTAATTAACTACATCTACTTTAAGAAAGGAAAAAATAAAGTAAAAACACAAGATGGATTGACTAATTTCCTTTTAATTATCGGAATGGTAATCTTGATTGTGATGGGAGTTTTTCCAGGAATATTATCATCATTTTTACAAACACCAATGTGGTAATTGTAGAATATGAACTAGTATAGTTTTTATTATTTATTATTAAAAAGCTCGTGTTTAAGTTTTACACGAGCTTTATTGTTTCTTAAGCATAAAAAAGCAGCTCTTTTCAAAATAGAAAAGAGCTGCTATACTTTTTTAGAGAAGGATTATTGTCCTACTCCAAGTTCTTGTAAACGTTTTAAGATTGCATCAGCTACAGCCTGAGAAGAAACCTGTTGTTGACCAGTGATCAAGTTACCATCTACAACAACGTGAGGAGTCCAAGGCGCTAATTTCACATAATTTGCACCAGCTAAACGTAAACGATCTTCTAATAACCAAGGAGCGTCACCAGCAAAAGTAGCTTGGTTTTCTTCTTCGTTACTGAAACCTGTTACATTACGTCCTTTGAATAACCAGTTTCCGTCTTTATCAAATACTGATAATAAACTTGCAGGTCCGTGACATACTGTTGCATAAACTTTTTTAGGATCATCAAGAATACCATTGATAATTCTGCTTAAATCTGGATCTACAGCTAAATCTTGCATAGGTCCGTGTCCACCAACTGTGAAAATTGCATCATAATCAGCAGGATTAATATCACCTAAAACTAAAGTAGATTTTAATGCATCTTGAGCATCAATGTAAGCTTGTTGATCATCAACTGATTTTTGATCATTATCGTTGTAACCTAAAGATAAACTTAATGGATCTACAACTGGTCTGCGACCACCTGGTGTAGCAATATGAACATCAAAACCAGCAGCAACAAATGTTTTGTGCGGTTTGATAAATTCTTCAGCCCAAAATCCAGTTGGGTGTAATTTTCCACTTTTCATTGTCCAGGTATTAGCTCCGGTAAGAACTACGAGAATACGAGTGTTTGGCATTTTTTTTAATTTTAAATGAATACTTTAAATTGATTTAGTAATAAAAGTATAATTAAAATATGAAAAAATGAAAATTTTTTTAAAAATAATAATAGCGCTTTTAAGCTAAAAAACTTCAATTATTAAAACAAACTTAGTCTATTACAAGCTTTTTCGTATTTTTGAGAGATTAAAGTTTAATGAATTAGTTTGAAATGAGAAAATTTACACTATTAATCTGTTTATGTTTAGTACAATTTGTTTTTGCGCAACGCAAAGGATATTGGCAACAAAAGGTAGATTATAAAATGACGATTGATATAAAAGACGATTTGTATCAATATGATGGAAAAATGAAATTGAAATACACGAATAATTCTGGTCAAAGCCTGAATAAAGTATATTTTCATTTATATTTTAATGCTTTTCAACCAAAATCGATGATGGATTATCGTTTGGCAAATATTGCAGATCCAGACAAACGAATGGTGAATAATATTGGAACAAAGGAAAATCCTAAAATGCAATCTCGTATCGCGACTTTAGGAAATGATAATATGGGTTATCAAAAAATAACTTCTTTAACTCAAAACGGTAAAGCGACTTCATATAAAGTGGACGGAACAATCTTAGAAGTTACGTTAGCAATACCAATTAAAGCAGGAAAATCTGCTACTTTTGATATGGTTTGGGAAGCACAAGTTCCTGAGCAAATTCGTCGTTCTGGAAGAAATTCTAAAGAAGGTGTAGCATATTCGATGACACAGTGGTATCCTAAGATGGCTCAATTTGATGATTTCGGATGGCATTTAGATGAATATGTTGGACGTGAATTTATTGCACCTTTCGGTAATTTTGATGTAACAATTAACATTGGAAAAGATTATGTAATTGGTTCTTCGGGAGTTTTACAAAACCCAAAAGAAGTAAAAGGTTATGATAAAAATGCAAAAATTGTTGAGAAAAACGGGCGTGCTTCTTGGAATTTTAAAGCAACTAATATTCACGATTTTGCTTGGGCAGCTGATAAAGATTTTGTGGTAGACGAAGCAACATCAAAAGGTGGAGTTAAAGTTTATTTAATTTACAAACCAGGAGAAAAAACAACTAAAGTTTGGAAAGAGGCAATGCCTTACGCAACTGAGTTTTTTGATTATGCTGGAGAAAAATTCGGAGCTTATCCATGGCCTACTTACACGGTTGTACAAGGAGGTGATGGTGGAATGGAATATGGAACGGCAACATTGATTACAGGTGAAAGAAACTTGTCATCATTGGTTGGTGTTATCTATCACGAAGCAGCACATTCTTGGTACCAACATTTATTTGGGATTAATGAAACGGTAGACGAATGGTTTGACGAAGGGTTTACATCTTATGTAGAAAATTTAGCTTCGTTACAAGTTTTTGAAAAGCAAGCTACGTTGGCTTCTAATCCAAACTTAGACGCATACAAAGGATACATTGGTTTAGCGCTTTCTGGTAAAGAAGAGCCTGCAAGTTTGTTGGCAGATTATTACAACACAAACTACGCATATTCTTTAGAGGCTTACTATAAAGGTCAAGTTTTAGCAATTCAGTTAGGATATATTATTGGACAAGATAATTTAGATAAAACATTTTTAGAATTCTATAAACAATGGAAATTTAAACATCCGACATCTAATGATTTCAAACGTGTAGCAGAAGAAGTTTCTGGAATTAATTTGAAATGGTATTTTAACTTATTCTTAAACACAACACGTAAAATTGATTATGCTGTAGAAAATGTTCAATCAAATTCTTTTGCAGTTGTTAACAAGTCAGATTTTGCAATGCCTTTAGACGTTTTAGTTGAGTACAATGACGGTTCGAAAGAATTATTTTACATTCCATTACGTGAAATGCGTGGAGAAAAACCAGCAGAAAATTTAGTTGAATACAAAGGCGTAAAACGTACTGTTTTGACTGATGCTTTTTGGACAAATCCTGTTTATGAAGTAAAAACGTCTAAAGCAGTTAAACAAATCACAATCGACCCTACAAAACGTTTGGCAGATGTAGATTATACAAATAACGTATTCACAAAATAATGTTATTAGCAGTTAACATAGGAAATACAAATATCCGTTTCGCAGCATTCAGAAGCGAAACGGATATTATTACTTGGACCATCAATTCTAAACCTCCACGTACAGAATCCGAATTTTTTGCAAAATTCTCAAATATGTACAAGCCTTTCGGAATTTCGAAAGAAGAGATTACAGATATTGTAATTGGCTCGGTTGTTCCACCGCTTACGGCGAGTGTAAAAATTGCTTTACAGAAAATTCATAAGTTCAAACCACTAATTGTAGATCGCAATACGCCATCAGCAATTGTACATACATCCAACCAAATGGGAACAGATTTGTATGCAAATGCGGTTGCGGCTCATTATCAAAATTACAAAGGCAAAAAAATTGTGATCGATTTCGGTACAGCTTTAACCTTTTTAGGAATTAATGAAGATGGTAAAGTTGGTGGTGTAGTTATAGCGCCAGGAATTGTAACAGCGCTTAATTCTTTGGTTGGTGAAACAGCTCAATTACCAACAATTGAATTGAAAGAACCAAAATCTGTTCTTGGAACGGATACCGAATCGTGTATGCAATCAGGAATGGTTTATGGTTTTTTGAGTATGGTAGAAGGAATGATAGACCGTATTAATGCAGAAGTTGGCGAACAATGTTTGGTTATTTCTACAGGTGGTGTTGGTGGCGTTTATAAGCCACTCACAACAAAAATTGACACGGACGACAGATTACATACCATAAAAGGTCTTAAAATACTTTATGAATTGAATAAAAATTCGTTGAAGAGATAAAATAGATTAGTTAAATCTAATTTTTATAGCCCACTTTTAGTGGGCTTTTTTCTTTTCGATAAAATTATTTATCTCAGAACTATAAATTGTTTTTTGCGTATTTTCTAGAGGTTTATGATCTAAAAATTCTATTGTCGGATTAACCATTCTTAGAATAGCTTTATAAATATAATTGGGTTGTTTATTTTCGTGAATATAACTAAACGACTTATTGATAAATGGAACTTTATATTCAGTTGTTATAATCTTTTTTTCATCATCATAGTAATATATAGGTATACTTTTTTTGCTTTTTACAATGTGTTCTACCGCATTTTTGTAAAAAATAAAATTTGTCGGAATCTTTACAATAAAGCATGTGTTATAGAATAATGTTACAAAGCAGATTATATAAAGAAGCTTATCAGATACAATATTATTTTCTCGAATAATAATTAATAATGCAAACCAGAATAAATAAGAAGAATTAAAAAGAAGTCGTATTCCTAAAGGTTCAATACCTTGAATCATTGCCGAAAAAAAAGTAAATAAAGCATTAATAAGGGCAACTACAATTAAGTATTTAACAAATAAATTTTTATTCTTTTTTAAAATATAGATACTTAAATACCAAAAAATAAGGTCAATAAATATCAATATAAATGAAATAATGATTTTTGTTTTTGATAAATAATCAAATGTTTTAAGATAAAAGAATGGATTAGCAAGATTAATTAATCCAACAAAATCTACATAAGTATCAAACCAAAATGTATCAAGTTCATTATTTACACGTTGGTTTTCTGAAGCAAATGATCCTAATGTTAAATAATTAAATAATAAGTATATAAAAAATAAAAACCCGATTGATGCAATTGTACTGAATAATGTAAGTTTAATTTTTTTTGTATCATTTTTAATAAAAAATATAAATACAAGAGAAGAAATAAAAATAAACACATTAGCATATCGTATTGTACAAAGCACAAAACCTAGTATTGTACAGGTAATAAAATACTTTTTGAAATTGATTTTATCAATAAAAAGTTGATGAGAATAATATAAAAACAGATATAAAAAAGGTAAGCCAACGTATTCAGAACTTTGATAAACAAAAATCCAAATTGTAGATTTAAGACACATTAAGATTATGGTTTCTCTGAAATAGAATTTAAATCTGTATGAAAAACAAATTATAAATAAGTAACAAATTACTTTTAATAATATTGAGCTATAATAATATTCTCCTGTCAAGATTTTTATGAATCGTAAGAACATTGGAAATCCAATAGGAAATAAGTTTTCATCAAAAGTCGGGAGCTTATCAGCGATTTTAATATAAGTTAGAAAATCTACTCCAATACCACCGTTTGATAAAAAAAAGGGAATAAAAATAATAAGAAAAAGAGTAATTAGTATCAGAAAAAAATCTAATTTTTTGATAGCCATTATTGTTAATTATATTATTAATAACGATTTTTTTAAAAAAAATTATAAAAAAGTTATAAATTTTGTAACCTTTTCATTAACCTTGAGTCTATTAAATAAGAAAGCAATTAACACACGTGAAATTATTTGTCCTAAATAGAAAAAGCAAAGAAGAACTTTTGGTCGATCGACTAAAAAAGAACGATGCTTTGGCGCAAAAAGAACTCTATCAACAATCGTCCAAAAAGATGCTAAGCGTTTGTAGAAGTTACATAGAAGATATGCATTATGCAGAAGATTGTATGATAAATGGTTTTTGTAAAGTATTTAACCATATTCAGAAATTTGAAAACAAAGGTAGTTTTGAAGGTTGGATACGCAGAATTATGGTCAACGAATGTTTAACCTTTCTTAGATCCAACAAAACGCTGATTTATGTAGATGATACACGTGTTGCAAATTATGATGAGGTAGATGATGAAGTAGATAACGAATGGTTAGATTTTAATGTACAAGATGTTTTAGATCAACTTTCGGAGCCGTATCGTTTGGTTTTTAATCTTCATATACTCGAAGATTATTCGCACCAAGAAATTGCAGATTTACTAAATATTTCGGTGTCAACAAGCAAAACGCAATTGTTTAGAGCAAAGGCAAAACTGAAAGAAATTGTTTTATCACAAAAGAGAAAAAGAAATGAAAAAGAAGGATAATATATCAAAACATATTTTTAATGAATTGGAGCAACGTGAGCTTAATCCATCACATGACGCTTGGGACAGAATACAGGCTCGTATGGATGTGGCACCAATTCAGCAATCACAATCAAATTTCAAATGGTGGTTATCTGCCGCAGTTATAGCAATTTTTACAGTTTCTACGTCAGTTTATTTATACATCAATCAAACCGAGGCAAATGTAGAAGTTGTACATCAACCGATGCAAAATACAGTGGATTCATCAATCTCAAATCATGATGAAATTGTAGATAAACATACAGATGAGTTGGCGAATAATGAAAAAAATGATTCTGCAACTAAAATAGAACAAGTGCAACCGAAAACGGAAAAACAAGTTGTACAAAAAGGAAAAGTACAAATTGCTGTAAATAAAGAAATGAATCAAGTAGAATTATCAATTCCAAAAAGTATTTCTGTTACAGAGAAAAAAGAGATCATCAAAGAAAATTTAGTTCCTAAGCAATCATTTGTTGCAAATAACAGTTTAGATTCTATAAAAAAGCTAAAGAAGAAAAAGAATTTTGTTGATCCAAATATGTTGTTGTACTCAATAGAGAACAAAGAAAATTTAAAAGAGTCAAATCAATCGCGCGTAGTTTCTATTGGCTTCAATTAATTAACCATTTTACTGTTAAAATAACACGATTATGATAAAAAAAATTATCGTAGCAGGATTACTATGTTTATCGGCTACATCATTATATGCTCAGAAATTTACATTTGATTTGAATGATAAATCAAACGATAAAATAAGTCCAATTGTCCGCGATCAGATTAGTGAATTTACATTAGTTATTCGCCAAATTGTACAAGAGGAAAAAAAAGCAATGGAGAAAAAAATTGCTGAAGTAGATAAAAGTTTGGCTGACGAAAAGTTAACTGTAAGCGAAGCAACGGCAAAAAAAGAAGCATTAGCCAATGTATATTCCGCATCAATTAATGAACGTATTCAGGAAGTTAATTTCAATTTAGATGACATTATCAAACAACAAGTTGCCTTTTCTATTATGAATGGTGAAGATCCAATAACTCCGAAAACCGAAAAAGAAGCAATCAAAAAATATAGAATTACTAATACGATGAACGGTTATGCGTCGTTTGGTTACATGAACTTTACAGGAAAAAATAATGAAGAGTTGGATAAACACGAAAAATTTTCGAGCAATTTAACGCTTGGGTTAGTTTACGAACGTCAATTGTCTATCACAAGTCCAATTAATTTCTTGGCAGGAGGATTACTTTCTTGGCGTACTTATCGTTTGGATGATGATATGATGTTTAATCGCGATGGTGATGGAAATGTAAGTATTCTAAAAAGTGAAAAATCATTAGATAAATCAAAATTACGTTCGGCTTATTTTATGGTTCCAGTAGGTTTTAAATACAATTTCTCGAAGCTAAAACGAGTAACAGATGATTTTACTTATCGCCCACAATCCAAACATTATATTGCAGCTTACGGATATGGAGGAACCTTATTATCGTCGAATAATATTGTAAAAGGAGACGGAATTCGAAATAAAAGCAAAGGAAATTACAATGTGAATAATTTTGTTTATGGAGCCGAAATTACAGTTGGTCTAGGAATTATAAACTTATTTGTACGCAAAGATTTTAATAATTATTTTAAAGATAACACTTTTGATAATCGTAAGATGATTCAGTTTGGCATAAATCTTGGAATATAATAAACATCAATCTATTATCTATAAGTTGATATATCCCCAAATAACATTTTTATAACATATTAAAACCTCGAACTAATCGAGGTTTTTTTATTTTTAAATGGATAATTTTCTGAATTTTAATCTCAAAAAGTCGTAAATTAGTAAAAATCAATAAAATGATACAATCCAAAATAAGTTGGCGAATTGCAGTACCAATCACATTATTTATACTCTTAATGATGGTTAATTTTTGGTTTGTGAAAAACTTTTGGTTTGGTGGAACATTCTATTTCAAAGATCCATTTCTAAACATTGGTTTTTTTATGATTTCTTTATTAGCGTCGGTCTCTTTTTTGTACGATTTGACGTGTAATTTCACATTATTTAAACTAAAAGAAGACACTTTCGAAATTAGAACACTTTTCAAAAAAGATGAAATTCCATACCGTGCAATTTATTATTTGTACGAGGAAGAAGATATTTTACGTCTCAACCGAAATCAAATATTAACCATACAGACCAAAAAATCAAAGTTCAGATTGCGTAGTTTTTTTGATGCGAATTATGACAAAGTAAAAGCTGAAATGATGGTAAAAGCCGAGCAATATGTAAATTTGTTGGCGTAAAAAATATGAAAAAAAAGTATTATATATTTTTGTCGTTTATCTTTCTTCTTATAATTATCTTTTATGTTATTCAGACATTTTATATAGAGCCTAATCATAAAAAAAGAGTTGATGAGGTTTTGAAAAATCAGTATGAGTCATATATTGTTTATAAGAATTCTCATAGAAGTTATAGATTGTATTTGTCTGATAAAAAATATACAATTAAACTTTCTGAAAATGAAACCTGGAATAAACCTGAAGTTAATGATTCATTAAATAATATAATTATTCCATCTAATGAATTGTATAAATTTAGTAGGATAGGAGATAAGATTTTTAAAATTGAAAACTCTAATAAATGTTTTATTAGAAGAAATGATACTTTATTCTTATTTAATTATTTAAGTAAAAATCTTAATAATTTTGAAGAATGGAATGATGAGCAAATAGGAAAATTTGTTATTAAAAAATAAAATATTTTGAGCCTCTTTATATATAAAAAATCCGCTATTCAGCGGATTTTAATATTTTAATTTTGGTTATTATTCTTCAAAAAGAGAAGAATATTCTGAATGAATATCAACAAAATCAGCGATAAAAAAAAGACAAAACCTCCGTAAATGGCAATCATTTTATCATTACCAATTTTTATAAAAATCAAATAAGCCAATAAAGTTCCGATTACTTGCATAATAACTGCTTGTCCAGCTACTTTTTTCACAACTGCTTTATCTTTTGTTCTAAAACCAGCAATTGCTTGATAAATTGTCGGAACAAATAACATTACAAATGCTATAATTTTTAAAATGCTATCCATTACACTTTTATTTCTTTCTGCATTTGCTCTACAACTTCATAAGCTGCAGGACAAATCAAGGTATTTTTAATTGTTAAATCATTTATCTGATGAAACTTTTTACGATTAGTATGTGGATATTCTCTGCATGCTTTTGGGCGATCTTCGTAAACCAAACAATAATTATCACTTGCCAAAAATGGACAAGGAGTTTGTTGTAAAACATAATCATCATCTTCGTCTATTCGTAAATATTTCGCAATAAATTGACTTGGCTTAAGGCGAAAAACATGCGACAGACGCTCAATATCTTTTTGTGTAAAAAGTGGTCCAGTTGTTTTGCAACAATTGGCACAAGAAAGACAATCCACCCGATTGAAAACATCGTCGTGAATTTCTTCCATTTTTTGATCTAAGTTTTTTGGTGGTTTTCTCTTTAGTCGTTCTAAAAACTTTTTATGTTCTTTTTGTTTTAGTTTTGCTTCGGCAAAATATTCTTCTAAATCCACCTATTTATTCTTTTTGATTTCTTCTACAGAATTTACACCACGTAGTTTACAAAATTCTTCGATTACAGTATGATGTGTAACTGTTTTGTCTTTAAAATAATTCACAAAATAGTTCTTTTCTTCTTCTGTTGCTTCCAATTGATTCAGGATATTCATCAAGTGCATTTTCATGTGACCTTTCTGTATTCCTGTTGTTACTAAAGAACGTAGAGCGGCAAAGTTTTGTGCTAAACCTGCTACAGCAACAAATCCCATCAACTCTTTTGCACTTGGTTTTCCTAAAACTGCCAAAGCTAATTTTACCAACGGATGCAAATTTGTTAATCCACCAATTGTTCCTAAAGCTGTTGGTAAATCTATCCAAAAACGGAAAATTCCATCTTTTACTTCACAATGAGTTAATGATGAATATTGTCCATCTTTTGCAGCATACGTATGTGCACAAGCTTCTACAGCACGAAAGTCATTTCCAGTTGCAATTACAACAGAATCTATTCCGTTCATAATTCCTTTGTTATGTGTTGTTGCGCGATAAGGCTCTATTTCTGCGATACGAACTGCACGAGAAAATTTCTCTACAAATTCTTCTGCTGTTACATTTCCTTCTGCTAATTGCTCAATAGGGCAAGAAACTTCTGCACGTACAATACAATCTGGTGTGTAATTAGATAAAATACACATCACGATTTGAATAGAATCTTTCTCAGTTTCTGTGAATGTAGAGTCAATATCAATTTCAGCTTTTAATGTTTTTGCAAATTGTTCTAAACAAGAATTGATAAAGTTTGCACCCATTGAATCTATTGTTTCAAAAGAGGCTTTTATTTGATAATAATTTGCTAATTCGGCTGTTTTATCAATTAATTCTAAAGCTAAAATTCCACCACCGCGCGCGCGCATATTTTTGGTAATGTCATTTGTTGTTTCAATTAATTGTGCACTAATTTTAGTATCAAATGCATTTTTCAGTTTATCAAAATCACCTTCGTACATAAAATGTACATGGCCTAATTTTGTTGTCGATAAAACAGTTGTTTTAAATCCTCCACGCATCTGCCAAAATTTTGCTGCTTTAGAAGCAGCTGCAACAACCGAAGATTCTTCCACAGCCATAGGAATTGCATACAACTCGTCGTTAATCAAAAAGTTGGGCGCTAAGCCAAAAGGCATGTAGAAATTAGAGATTGTATTTTCAGAAAATTCATCGTGCAATTTTTGCAAATCTGCATCGTCGTTCCAATATTGTTTCAATACTTTGATGGCAGATTCATCTCCATTCAAATATTCATTGACAACCCATTCAATTTTTCCTTCTTTCGATAATTTTGAAAAACCTTCTACTGCTTGATGCTTCATATTGGATATTTTTTATAAGACAAAAGTACAAACGTTTTGAATGTTATAAGATACTTCTTCTGTTTTTTGATTAATTTTTAACTATTCGCTAGAATAGCTAGTTTAGGTACATATAATAAATATAGAACTATTTATTGTATTAATACCTTTTTTGTGTTTTAGATGGCTTATTCGTTTTTTCTTCGAAAAAGGAAGTTTATTAGAATTGAGTAATTTATAAAAAAATAAAATGAGTTAGAAGATTACAAAAAATATAAATCACGTCTAAAATAAAAAAAACAGCTTCTATTTTACATAAAAGCTGTTATAAAATTTTGTTTTAACTCCAAAAATAAATGATTAAAATAGCAGATAAAACCACTGTATTTTTGGTGTAACAAACTGTATTTTTGGTTTAAACGTTTAAGTTGAACCATTAGCTTAATAGCTAACTTGACGCTAAAATGCTAAAAATATAAAACCTTATCCATCGGATAAGCGTTTTTATGGTTTATCTACTTTCTCTTTACGATAAAAGCGAGTAAAACTCTATCTCCGATAAAGAAATAAAGGATTTACTAAAACTGATAAAATAACAAAAGGCAAACCGAGGTTTGCCTTTTAATTTATTGTAAATTTTGGTTAGGAATTGTATTCATTATTTTTGATTCAGAAAACGTTTTTATATAAAAAAAACGTTTTTTATCTACATAAAAAGATAACATGTCTGGATCATAGTTAATAATCATTCCGTTTACATTACTATATGATTTATCAGAATATTTATTAAAATTTTTCAATTGAGGTGTTATTGATATTTTATTACTAGAGAAAATTGAAATAGAATTATTTTTATAAGTATATCTTCCAAAATCCTTGGAATAATCTCCTACAGAAAAATACACATCCTTATTTATTGCTGTAATTGTTATTAAATAATAATTAGGCTCCCAAGGTACAATATCATATTTTAAAAGTATTTCGTTATTTTCTATATCATATTTTTCTAAATAATAATCTAACATATTGTTAATACTATTTTTACATTTTTCTTCTTTTATTGAAAAGCAATTAAAGAGAAATAACATTATAATAAAGGATATATATTTCATATTAATTTATTTTGCTTGTAATCCATTCCTCATTGGAGAAATAACCCCTTCTTTATTATAAAGAATAGTTTTAGGTCCTGTATGATAACCTGGAACATATATAAAATGATTGATGTTATAACCTGAATTTATTACATCCATATCTCCTCCTAAACCAGAAATCGCAGATCTGATTTTGTTTCATCCGTATAAACATTTAAACCAGATGGACTTATATCTCCAGCGGGATGACTATGACCAAATAAAGTTACATTCTTAGGGTATGATTGTTTTTATTATTGTTAAATTTTTTATAATGAATGTGTTGTGAGATAACAACACATCTGATACACTACCTTATTATAATATAATATTTATGCCCTTTTTTATAATTAATATTATCTAAAAGATTAGAATTTTTTATTTCTAAAGTATCATATTTTTTTATTTTAACAGAACTAAAGGGTAAATAATTCCCTGGTGAACCTCTTTCTCCAAATAACAAAAGACTATCATTTGGATTTAAGTTGTAGATTCCTTCCTCAAAATTATCTATTCCATTTATTTTTTTAGAATTAATTTTATTGTAGGAAATGCCTTGTTTTATTCCTATCCTTTTTTCTATTGATGGATAGGTTTGTAATTCAATTTTAGAATGAGTATTATTTATAATATAAACATTATATCCAGGATAACAGCTTATAATAGATAATAAAAAAATAAAATAAAATATTATTTTTTTCATAATAATTAGTGTTTAATTAAATCCTAAAGTACAATAAGTTACAATAAAATCAAATTATTCGTGTTTTCTTCGACCATTGTCCTCGCAAAGGTGCATTTTTCCACAAGTTCGTCGAAGAGTTCTCGAACAAAGGTCGAGCGATGGTCGAACAAGACTAAAATGAGCTGTTTTCCGAGATGAACTGAAACCTTTATAAACAAAGGCATGTAGAGGAGTTTATTTTTGCGAAAAGTAATTATTTACAAAAAAATGTAATGACAAATGTGGACAGAACTGGACAAAACTGGACAAATGTGGACATGTATGATTGAAATTGTAATTTGTCTTATTTAATTCATTATATTATAGATTTTAAGCTTAAAAATGTTCTTGATCAAAATAATGAATATTTGTTATGAATAAATTGCTAGAACTATAAAATAGAGACGTATTTTCCTTTGTAATGAACGATTATAATCAATTATTCAAGCAAATGTATCAGTAGAAAAAATAGAATTGATTATATTTGATAGTTTGAACTCACATGTTTAGGATACAATTATGAAAAAAATTATTTTAAGTTTAACTGTTTTTGCGTTGAGTGTTTGCTCTTTTGCGCAACAAATTACACTTGAAGGTATTTATGGTGGAAAATATAGAGAGAACTCTTTGTATGGTGTAAATTCTTTGAATGATGGCGAAAATTATACAATTTTAACCAAAGATGGTTTGGTAAAACGTTCGTACGAATCTACTTTGAAAAAAGGACAATCTGCTGATATTACATTGGTAAAAGGACAATTTGAAGGGTATGAATTTAGTGCTGATGAGCGTTATGTTTTATTACAAACAGAATCTAATCAAATTTATCGCCACTCGTTTACGGCAAAATTTGAAGTTTATGATACACAAACACAAACTAAAACATTGCTTTTTGACGGAAAAGGAATTCAAGAGCCTTTATTTTCTCCAGATGCGTCTAAAGTAGCTTTTGCTTTTGAAAATAATTTATACATTCAAGATCTTAAAACAAATAAAGTAACACAAGTTACAACTGACGGTAAGAAGAATAATATTATCAACGGTATTAACGATTGGGTTTATGAAGAGGAGTTCGGTTTTGTACGCAATTTTGATTGGAATGCTGACGGAACATCTTTAGCTTTTGTTCGTTTTGATGAATCTAAAGTAAAAGAAATTAATATTCCGATTTATTACAACAATCTTTATCCAAAAGAATTACGTTACAAATATCCAAAAGCTGGGCAAGACAATTCGGTTGTGACGCTTCATGTTTATGATACAAAGGCTAATTCTACAACAAAAGTTGATTTAGGAGGTGTACAAAATTATTACATTCCGAAAATTAAATTCTCTAATAAAGCGAATTTATTAACAGTTGCGACATCAAATCGTCATCAAAATAATGTAGATGTTTCGTTTTATGATTTATCAACAAAAAAAGTAAACAAATTATTTACAGAAACAAATAAATCGTGGATTGAAACGGATAATTTAACGGTAGAGTTTTTAGCAGATAATTCTTTCTTATGGACTTCGGAACGCGATGGAAACAATCATATTTATCATTATGCAGATAATGGAAAGTTGATTAACCAAGTAACAAAAGGAGATTGGGAAGTAACAAATTATTATGGATACAATCCTGCAAACAAGACACTTTATTATCAATCTAATGCAAATAACGGAAAACGTATTTCGACAGAAAGACAAATTTCTTCGGTTAGTTTAGATGGTAAGAAAACGACTATGTTGACAAAAAATAATGGAACAAATTCGGCTGCTTTCAGTAAGAATTTCACTTATTTTATCAATACTTTTTCTAATACAACAACACCAAAAACAATTAGTTTAGTTGATGCAAAAGCTGGAAAAGATTTGGGTGTGATTGTAGAAAACTCTCCTTTAAAAGATAAATTGAATGCAGATAACATTGGTACAAAAGAATTATTTGTATTGAAAACTGCTGCAGGAAATGAGTTGAACGCCTATGTTATCAAACCAAAGAATTTTGATCCAAATAAAAAATACCCAGTTTTGATGTATCAATATTCTGGTCCAGGATCTCAGAATGTAAATAATTCTTACTTCAATTCTAACGATTATTGGCACATGATGTTGGCACAAGAAGGTTACATTGTTTTTTGTGTTGACGGACGTGGAACGGGATACAAGGGAGAAGCTTTCAAGAAACAAACGTATTTACAATTAGGGAAATATGAAGTTGAAGATCAAATTGCAGCAGCAAAAGAAATCGGAAACTTACCTTATGTAGATAAATCTCGTATCGGAATTTGGGGTTGGTCTTACGGAGGTTTTATGGCGTCTAATGTTTTATTTAAAGGTGCAGATGTTTTCAAAGCTGCAATTGCAGTAGCTCCTGTAACCAATTGGCGTTATTATGATTCTGTTTATACAGAGCGTTTTATGCGTACTCCAGAAGAAAATGCAGCTGGTTACGACGACAATTCACCAATAAATTATGCAAAAGATTTAAAAGGAAATTTCTTGTTAATTCATGGTTCTGCGGACGATAATGTGCATCCACAAAACACATTTGAGTTGTCTGAAGCGTTGGTACAAGCGAACAAAGATTTCGACATGGCAATTTATACAGATAAAGATCACGGAATTTATGGTGGAGCCACTCGTGTTCAGCTTTACCGTAAAATGACGAACTTTATTAAGAAAAATCTATAACAAAAAAGACTGTTTTATTAGAATACGCCAACGATTTCGATTGTTGAGTATTCAATTTGACAAAAATCATACATTAAACAAAAAAAACCTCTGCATTGTCGGAGGTTTTTTTTATTTTCGTTGATTGCTAATAAAATCTAAATGATATATTAGCGTTTAGTTAAAGAAAATATGAGTAAAGAATTAACTTTAGAAGAAATTCAGAATTTTAAAGGAAAATATCCAAAACAAATTTGGAGCCTTTTCTTTTCTGAAATGTGGGAGAGATTTTGCTTCTACGGTATGCGTGGAATGTTGGTTTTCTTTATGATTGACCAATTAAAATTTGAAGAAGCTCAATCACAATTACAATATGCAGCAATACAAGCATTTGTTTACGCCTTCACATTCGTAGGAGGTTTATTTGCAGATAAAATTTTAGGATTCAGGAAATCATTATTTTGGGGTGGTTCTCTCATGATTTTAGGGAGTATTTTATTGGCCACAAATCCGCATGATTTATTTTTTGTAGGAATGTCATTTACTGTTGTAGGAACTGGTTTCTTTAAACCAAACATCTCTACAATGGTAGGAGAATTGTATAAAAAAGGTGACGAAAGAACCGATGCAGGTTTTTCATTATTTTATGCAGGAATCAATTTAGGTGCTTTTCTTGGAGGATATATTTGTATTGCGATTGGGAAAGGTCACATGCTAACAAGTATTATTGACGAGGCACATCGTTGGAATGTTGCTTTTGGTTTAGCGGCTTTTGTAATGTTAATCAGTTTGATTAATTTCTTTTTTACAGAAAAACATTTAGGACCAATTGGTTTACAACCACGCAAATTATCAGTAGATGGAAAATCTGAAAGAATGCCACTTTGGAAAGAAATCGCTGTATATGTTTGTACAATTTTATCTATTCCATTAATTATGATAATGGTTAAAAATACAGATTACACAGACTATTTTATGTACACTGTAGGACCATTAACATTGTTATATTTATTCTATGAGATGACAAAAGTAACATCTCAGGAACGTAAAAAATTATATGCTGCTTTAGTATTTATTATATTTTCTATCTTATTTTGGGGGATTTATGAGCAAGCAGGAGGATCTTTAAGTATTTATGCTGCAAAAAATTTAGACTCTAATTTATTAGGAATTAATTTAGATCCAAATGGTGTAAACAATTCTGGTGGAGCATTTTTTATTATCATCTTCGCACCATTATTAGGTTTATTATGGATTTGGCTAGCAAAAAAGAAAATACAACCAAATACAGTTATTAAATTCGGATTAGGATTTATCTTATTAGGATTAGGATATTACGCGCTTTTTGCAACAAAATTCTTTGCAAATGCAGAAGGTGTTACTTCACTTAACTTTTTCACAATTGCATTATTAATCATTACATTCGGAGAATTATGTTTGTCACCAATTGGTTTATCAATCATGACAAAATTATCGACAAAGAATTTACAAGGAATGATGATGGGTATGTGGTTCTTAGCATCTGCTTATGGGCAATATGTTGCAGGAATCATAGGTGCTAATATGTCAAACTCTACAGGAGATGGAGGAACTAATTTGGATAGATTATATGCTTATGCAGACGGTTACAAAGAAATTGCGCTTTATGCAGTAATTGCAGGTGTAATTTTAATTTTAATCTCTCCATTAGTGCGTAAATTAATGCAAGACGTAAAATAATTTTTAAGATATATATAACAAACAAACATGAGTTCAAAATCGGAAAATTTCTTTGATTCTAAAGTACTTGGACATCCATCAGGATTGTTCGTACTTTTCTTTACAGAGATGTGGGAGCGTTTTTCTTTCTACGGAATGCGCGTTTTATTAATTCAGTTTTTAACGGCTGCAGTTATTGGATTAAATCCAGGTTGGGAGTGGTCCATCGAAAAAGCAACTGCTTTGTATGGTACTTACGCAATGTTACTTTACATTACACCAATTTTTGGAGGAATTATAGCAGATAAATACATTGGTTATCGCTGGGCAGTTGTTGTCGGAGCAATTATCATGACTTTAGGTCACGCATTTATGGCTTTTGATACACCAATATTTTTATATTTAGGATTAGGATGTTTGGTAATAGGAACTGGTTTCTTTAAACCAAATATGACATCAATCTTATCAGAAATGTACAAAGATTTCCCTGAGAAAAAAGATGGTGCATACACAATTTTCTACATGGGAGTTAACGCTGGTGCATTCTTCGGAATGATGCTTTGTGGATTCTTAGCAGAAAAAGTAGGTTGGCATTGGGGATTCGGACTTGCCGGAATCTTTATGTTATTAGGAACATTACAATTCTGGTTAGCAAAACCATTATTTGGAAAAGTAGGAGAAGTTCCATCAAAATCAGGAAATCAAATTACTGCTGATGATGAAACACCAAAATACGAGCCAGGAGAAAAACCAAATCCATTTACAGTTTTAGATCAAATCTTAATTGTTTTAATGACAGTTTTAGGTTTAGCTTATGCATTCAATGATCCATTAAATGCAATTGGTGGAATTAACTTATTTCCATTCTCTATAGGAGGATTATCAGGACAAAATGTAGTGATTATTGTTGCTTTAATCTTGTTCTTATTTGTTGTAATTCGTCGTTTAGCAAATTATACAAAAGTGGTTCGTGATCGTATGATTGCTGTAATTATCTTCGCATTCTTCGTAATTTTCTTCTGGATGTCTTTCGAGCAAGGTGCTACATCGTTAGTAATCTTTGCACGTGATAATACCGAACGTAATTTGATTGGTGATGCTGCAATGGCATTCAATGTTTTCAATACATTATTAACAGTTGTTCCATTATTGTTCATCTCTTATGTATTGATTTTATTAGCAAAACAGACGTACAAAAAAGCATTATTATCTAACGTAGTTTTAGCGTTTACATTCTTAGGAATTTGGGCTGCTGCCGTTTGGATGTTAAACTATAACTGGTCTTCACACTCTTATGATGTTTCTTACCAAGCAATTGAAACGGCTAAATTAGACGATTCTGGTAAGCAAGTTATGAATGAAGAAGGTCAACCCGTTTTTGTTAAAACACCAGTTACAGCTTCTTATGTTGCAAACTCTACAGATAAAATTGTTACAGAAACAATTAATTTAGCTTCGCAAGACGCTTTAACAAAAGGAACTGATATTAACATTCACCAAGAAGGAGATAAATTTGTTTTAGTTTCACCAGAAAGTTTAGTAAAATTAGATGCTGAATATAAAAAAGAGAGTAAACCATCTGAAATAGTTCCTGCTAAAGTTGCAGAAATTAAAGATTCTCAAGTAGAAATTACAGTTTCTTGGTTCTCGACATTAAATTCTTTCTTTATCATTGCATTGGCATCATTAGTTTCTCGTGTTTGGGATTCTAAATACAATCCATCTGCAGCTGTAAAATATGGTTTAGGATTAATCATTATGGCAATCGGATTCGGATGTTTAGCTTTTGGTTCTTATGGAATCGCAGAAGGTGTACGTGTTTCTATCATTTGGTTAGTATTAGCTTATTTATTCCACACATTAGGAGAACTTTGTTTATCTCCAGTAGGTCTTTCTTACGTGTCGAAATTAGTTCCAGCTCGTATGATTGCATTTATGTTCGGAATGTGGTACCTTGCTATTGCAATTGGTAACAAATTGGCAGCTATTTTAGGTGGTCAAATCGAAAATATAACAAAAACATATTCGTTATCAACTTTCTTCTTAATCTTTACAATTGTACCAATTGTTGCAGGATTATTAGTAATGGCATTAAACCCAGTATTGAAGAAATTGATGCACGGAGTTAAATAAAAAATAAAACGCTATGAAATCTAGTTTAGCTATAGTTGTATTTATCTTTTCATCATTTCTTTTCGGACAAGAAATTAAATGGTTAACATTAGATGAAGCGACAAAAGAAATAAAAGCACATCCAGAAAAACCAGTATTGATTAATTTCTATACAACATGGTGTGGATTTTGTAAACGTCTTGACAAAGAAACTTTTACAGATGCGAAGGTTGCAGATTATGTAAACAAAAATTATATTGCTATAAAATTTGATGCCGAGACGAAAGAAATGGTAAAATTTAATGGAATTAATTACACTTACATTGCACCAGCTAAAGCAAACTATATAGCTTATGCGTTTACAAACGGACAACTAAGTTATCCAGCAACCGTTTTGATGGACGGAAAAGGAGCCGTAAACAAAGTTGTTTTAGGTTTTAGAGTGGCAAACGATTTTATACAAGACATCAAAATTTAATTGAGAAATAACCTCTTTCTGAGGTTTTCCATAACAAAGAATCAGAACTATATTTAGTTTCTAATTCTGTTACAATAGAAGGGTAGTTGCTGGTATCAGCAATTACCCTTTTTAATTGGTTATTTTTTTCATAATCATATCGTTTAGAATTATGAATTAAGGCATAAAAAGGAACATTAGAATCATCTTTATCCAAAAGAAGTTTGAATGTCTTCGTTTCGATAGAAGTTGCATGTTTAATAAACTGAGTATGTTTAAAACTTGATTGATACGAGTAAAAATCAACTTCTCTAATTCTGTTATGTATTTTATAAGGTTTCAACGTATAAGTATAGGTTTTTTCATCAATTGGTTTTTCGCTAAAAATGGCTAGATTTCGAGCATTTCTAATACCGATAATACTATTTTTATATTGATTGAAAACGATTAATTCATTGCTAGTATTAAGTTGATAAATCTGTAAAAACCTTCCCGATTCTATCAAAATTACACAACCAATTATTGTAGCTAAAGCTATTCTAGATTTATTAAGAATAAGAGGTCTCAGAAAATAAATAATTACTCCTAATAAAACAGCCGTAAATAGACTGATGTAAATATCTTTTGCGACAAATTTGAAACTCGCTAACCAATAAATATACTGGTTTGAGTAATAAATAAATTGGTTAAAAATCCATACATAATAAGTTATTTTAAGATCAAAAATGACTAAAATAATACTGATAATTCCACCACAAATCATCAAAAAAGAAGCAGGAATTAAGATTAAATTTCCAAATAAAAATAATCCTGAAAATTGATTGAAATAATAAACAGAAATAGGTAAAGTTCCTATCTGAGCTGAAATACTTGTTTCTGTCATTACCTTTATTTTCCGAATAAAGTTATTTTTTACTTTCCAGAAATTTTCAAAAATAGGATTGAGCCAAACGATAAAAAATACCGCTGAAAAACTTAATTGAAAACCAACATCAAATAAATAATTTGGCTGAAATACAAGAATAATGAATGCTGAAAGTGATAACGTGTGATAAATATTTTTTGGACGATTGAGTAATTCGCTCACATAATAAATCGTAATCATCAAAGCAGAACGAAAAACAGGAGGTTGTAATTCGACATAAAAAGCGAAGATCCAAATAAAAATTAGACTACTAATTATTCTAATTTTTCGACCATTTTTTAGTCTTAATAATGGCTGAAAAGTTGTTTGTAAAATCAAGAAAATCATCATCACATGAAGACCAGAAATCGACAAAATATGTACAACTCCAGTTGCAATATAACCTTGATTCAACTCATTTGTAAGCTCTGTTCTATCGCCCAAAAGCATCGAAGAAATAATGGCTCTACTTTCTACAGTATAACCTTGTTGTTTTAACTTATTTCGAACAGTTTCTTTTGATTTTGCAGTCCAATTATAAAATCCTTTTCCATCTTTATGTTTAGAAATAACATTTTCGGCAAATAATTGTGCGTAAATTCTTTTTCGTGCTAAAAATTTTTTATAATCAAACTGATATGGATTTAAAATACCTTGAATTTCCGTTGATTTTGAATAAACAATGATTTCATCATTTGGATAATATTTTTGATTTTGATGCTTTAGATGTAAAATTAGTTGTTGATTAGTTCCTAAATCTTTTACAATATAATTCTGATATTTTTCTGTTTCATTACCTTGATTAACGATTTCTAAAAAGAATATTTTTGATGTAGGTATGATCTTTTTACCTCGCTCTTGATTATAATTTTGATGAATATAGATGCCTAAAATTATCGAAATACCTAAGTATGCGTAGATATTTTGCCTATTATTATTTTTTAACACACTTATAAAAAGTAAGGCGGCTATCAGAAAAAATATAATTTGTAAATTTGTAGCAGGAATTAATAATTCAGAAATGATTATTCCAATTGAGAAACAAATTGTTAGTGTAAAAAAGAGATACTTTTTCATACCTATAATTTAAACTAAAATTTGCAAATACTGAGTTTTAAACATTTGTAAATGAAATAATTAAAAAAGAATTTCAAAAAATGAATAAGATTCTAACGATAGTTGTGTTATTTCTAGCACAATTTGGGATGGCTCAAATCGATGTAAAATTATCGATTACAAATATTAAGAAGATGAAAGGAAATTTAGCAATAGAATTTTATCGAAATGTAGAAAATTATACAAAAGGGCAAAATGCATTCAAAAAACTGTATGTTCCGATAGAGAATATTGACAAATACGAAACAGTTTTTAAGAATATAGAACCTACTTTTTATGCTGTAAAAGTGTATTTAGATGTAAATAATAACAAGCAATTGGACAAAAGTTTTTTGGGTGTTCGTAAAGAGCCTTATGGGTTTTCTACAAACGCAGATCCAATTCTAAGAGAACCAACTTTTGAAGAGGCAAAAGTAGAAATGACAGAAGAAAATAATACAATTGGAATAAAATTGAATAACAATAAAGGCGAAGAATAATTCGTCATTATTGTTTAAAATTTTATTGAAAAGCCAAGATTAGCTCCTAATAAAGATGGATTTTTGGTATTTACATTATTTAAGGGATTTATCATATAACGATAATTTGGTTCAAAATTAAGACTCGTCTTATTCGAAATCATATACTCCAATTTCAAACCTGCATTTGCGCTGTAACTTGTGTTGTTTAGGTTTGTAGCTTTTCCTATCTTAAAATCTAAACCAGATGTAGAAGAATTGATAGAAATCGTGTTTTTAGTAACCATGTAATAGCTTCCACCAGCAGTTGCCAATAAGTTGAATTTATTAAAATTTAGTAACCTATATTCAAGCTCCAAAGGAACTTCTATGTACTGTATTTTTTGCTCCATTTTATTTGCTTCTGTAGTAACAGTCATCATTGTTTGGGAATTAGTAGCAGAAGAATTTACACGAATATTACTATTATAATTAATATTATTTGTGTTTTGAGGAGACATATTTTCGGCAGTAGATAACGCTATAATTACAGTATTTAATCCTGTATTTACATGATTGGTTTGTTGTTCTAAATTAATTTTAGAAACACCAGATCGAAGGTTTAATTTATCATTTATTTTGATAGAAATCTTTGCACCATAAGCCATTGTTACAGCATTTTTTATATCATTTTCATTAAACTCATCAGACAAAATAGATTTAGAATCTAATAAAACAGATGGATTTACAAAAGAAGAAACTGCAAATCTTGGAACTATTTGTTTGATGTCTATTTTATTTTCTGATTTCTTATTTTGCTCTGCAATAACCAATTCAAGGTCATTTTCTTTCGAGATATTTTCCTCTTTTTTTGTAATCACTTCATTTTTTATATAATTATGAAATGATTTTTCAACAGTTTTTTCAGTAAATTCAGACGGCTTTTTAACGATGAAAACATCCGAAAAAATATCATCATTTGATAATAAGTGATCATTTTTAAGATTTAATTTTTCTAAATATTTTGATTGAGATTTTTGATTGTTTTTTCTTTCAAATACAAAATGCTTCACAGTATTTATACTAGAATTTTCAATACTATTATTTGGTTTAATTTTATTATCAATCGATTTTATTGGCTTTAAATCTTTTTCAGAATTTGAATCAGTTTCTTGTTGATTTTTGTTTTTTGAATGTACACTTTCAGTTATTTTACTTGAATTATTTATTGTTTTATTTGGATTAAAATAATAAACACTAACTCCTAAAACTAGACAGGCAGCAGTAGAACCAATCCAATAAAAAATAGGAATGATTCGTTTCTTTTTTTCCTTTTTATCTAATTTTTCTTCAATATTTTTCCATGCATCCAAAGGAGGAGTTTGAGGTTGCGATAAATTATCTTTAATATATTGATCAAACTTTTTCATCTGCGATAGGTTTTAAAAGGATAAGTTTTTGTTTTAATAGATTTTTTGCTCTAGAGAGATTTGATTTGGATGTTCCGACTGAAATTTGGAGCAATTCTGCAATTTCTTGATGCGAATATTCTTCAAAAATGTAGAGGTTAAAAACTTGCCTATATTGTGGTGGAAGATGTTGTACAGTTTCTAATATTTGTTGATAATTATAACCTTGTGGTAATTCATCAGATTCATTATCAATAGCTAATTGTAGGTGGTTTTCGTAATCGTCAAATGATATCGTATTCTTTTTCTTTATTTTTTCTAAAGACAAATTAATCATAATTCGTTTCATCCATCCTTCAAAAGAACCCTGAAATTTAAATTGATCTATTTTATTAAAAATAATAACAAAACCCTCTTGAAAAGTATCTTGAGCGTCTTCGTAATTTTCTGCATAACGAAGACATATCGAGAATAAAATAGAAGAAAACTGAAGATAAATTTCTTCTTGAGCTTTTCTATTTTTTTCCTGACAACTTTTAATTACTTTTTCAAGAGAGTCATTCAAAACTTATTTGGACTATTATTTTTCTTTGATATCTAAAACGATAGAATCGTATTTTGGAGCTGTACTACCTTCTTTATTACCTATCCAGAATTTTAATGTGTACTTACCAGCTTCCTTAGGTGTAAATTTTAATGTTTTTGTTTCCTGAACAATTCCTTCTGTACAACTTGTATTACTTGATTGTTTTCCATAAACACCAATATTATGTTTAAAAGTGGTACTACCTTGTAACAAACTAAATTGAATAAAATCTTGACAAGAATTAGTTTTTTGATAAGTTACATGTACATTTGTTGCTTGATTTACAGGCATTATAGAGTCCTGATTTACTTCAATCTTAGTTGTAGGAAAAAAACCAAAAGTAGAGTAGTCATTATTATCATCATTATTTAAACAGCTTGTTGTAGCTAATCCTAAAAAGCCAACTAAAGCTAAAGTACTTAATTTTTTTACTAATTTCATTGTGTGTATTTTATAATAAGAGTTCCTTTTTGTAAATGGTTGCGTTATAATTAAAATTTTAACATTTAGCTGAATTAAAAAATCCTTTTAAGCAAATGTTAAAAGGATTTCTTCTGTTAGAAAAGTTAGTTAACTTTTAAGTTAAGTTAACCTTGTATCGAAATTACCTAATAATATTTTGGCACTCTCTTTTACTAAGAGATAGATTTTTAGAAAAGGTTGCGTCAGATTGCAAATTATTTTTCTAAATCGTTCACAATCATATTCGCAGTTCGCTCCGAAGCGCCAATTCCACCAAGTTTATTATACAATTCGTTATAATCTTTCAAAATTTGATCACGTTTTGGTGTATTCAGAATTAAATTTAATTCATGTTTAATATTCTCGTATGTTAATTCGTATTGTATTAATTCTTTCACAACTTCTTTGTCCATAATCAAATTGACAAGAGAAATGAATCGAATGTTTTTTATAATTCGTTTTCCAATTTCGTACGAAATTGCATTTCCTTTGTAACAAACTACTTCCGGAACTTTCAACAAAGCCGTTTCTAAAGTCGCTGTACCAGAGGTTACCAAAGCAGAATGTGAAACACGTAATAAATCGTAAGTTTTATTCTCAATAATTTTTAACTCGTTTCCTGCAATTTTTTTATAATTTTCAATTGGCTGAGAAGGCGCGCCTGCAACTACAAATTGATAATCAGGAAAATCTTTCTCGACAGAAAGCATTAGTGGTAATTTTACTTTAATTTCTTGCGTTCGGCTTCCTGGTAAAATGGCAATAATTGGTCTTTCATCCAAATTATTATCTTTTCTAAATTTTGCTTCGTCTATTTCTGGAAGATGATTAAGAGAATCTAACAATGGATTTCCGACAAAATCTACTTTATAATCGTAGCGTTGATAAAATTCTTCTTCAAATGGAAGAATCACAAACATTTTATCAACAACTTTTTTTATTTTATGAACTCTACCCGTTTTCCATGCCCAAATTTGTGGCGAAATATAGTAGTAAACTTTTATACCAAGTTTTTTTACAAATTCGGCAATTCGTAAATTAAAACCAGGATAATCAACCAAAATAACAGCATCTGGTTTATAAGCTTCAATGTCTTTTTTTGCAACAGAAATATTACCAAGAATGGTGCGTAAATTCATCAAAACTTCTGCAAAACCCATAAAAGCTAATTCGCGATAATGTTTTACCAACGTTCCGCCTTGCGCTTGCATTAAATCGCCGCCCCAAAAACGAAATTCAGCTTTTGGATCTTTCTTTTTTAATTCTTTCATTAAGTTCGAAGCGTGTAAATCGCCCGAAGCTTCACCTGCAATGATATAATATTTCAATGGAAATAGTTTTTCTTCACACAAAGATAGGAGAAATCTATAAGCGTAACAGATTCCACTAATTTTTTATTGCGTAATTTTACTATTTCAAAATAGAATGATAATGTCAGACGAAATAGTAAATAAAATTGCCAATAGTGGCTTAGTTACAATTGATTTGCAGGATTATTATCCAGATGGAGAGCGTGTGGTTTTTGATTTGAAGAATTGGTTGTACGAAGAATTAATTTTGAAAGAAAAAGATTTCAGAGAAAATCTAAAAGCACATGATTGGTCACAATATCAAGATAAATATGTTGCAATAACGTGTACAGCAGATGCAATTGTGCCTTCGTGGGCATATTTGTTGGTTACGACGTATTTGTCATCTGTTGCAAAACGAATTGTACATGGAGATTTGAAGGATTTGGATATGATTTTATATACAGAAATCGTAGATCATTTGCCGTATGATGAGTATGTCGATGGAAAAATTATAGTGAAAGGTTGTTCGCATAAACCTGTACCAGATTCGGCTTATATACAATTAATAGAGCGTTTACAGCCTATTGTTAGTTCGTTGATGTTTGGAGAGGCGTGTAGCACAGTGCCTTTATATAAAAAGAAGAAATAAAAAAATCGCTCAGTGAGCGATTTTTTTATGATGTTTATTTTGATTAATTCAAATTCATTCTTTGCATTCCACCATCTCTTGGACGATTTCCCGTATCACCTTTATTTGTAGATTTTCCGCCAAATTGATTTAAGTTGAATGTCAACGAAAACATTACAAATTGCGATAAAATATTATTTCGCATATCAACTGTAGAATCTGTATTAATAGTTCTTGTGAAACTATTATTCTGATTCAATAAATCATAGACTTTTACGCCAGCTTCTAACTTATCATTAAAAAATCGGTACATTAAACTTGTATTCCATAAGAAGAAATCATGTTTAAAACCTGCTGCCATAGCAGAATTGTAATTGTAACTTAAATCATTTGTCCACGTTAAATTTTTTGGAAAAGTAGTAATTGTTTTCAATCCAAAATTGTGTGTTATATTGTTTTGATTATCAATTGTATAATTTTTATATTTAGAATTTGAGAAGTTTAGTCGATATGATGGTGAAATTGTTAAATAATCGCCGTAATCCCAATTCAAACGAATATTTGGCACTAAATTAGTACTAAATTGTTCATATTTTTCTCCATCACGAAAACCTTGTGTTAAGCCATAATTGGCTGAAATACCAATGTTTAATCTGAATTTATTTACACCCTTTTGATATTGTTTATTAAAAGAAAAATTTCCAGATAATCTATAATTTCCTTTTATATTTTCGTAAGTAGTTGTTCGTTTATAGCTTATATAATCCATATCTGTAAAATTCACAATACTCGATTCGTTGTACGTATAGCTAAGAAAAGTATTAAAACCTTGTCGTGTTTTACGGTCAAAATTGCTAAACATCAAATTAATATTATGCGCCTTATTAGGATCAAGATCAGGATTACCTTTGTAAACATCTAACGGATCAGTTTCGTCTAAAATTGGTAAAACTTGTGATGAAGAAGCCAAACTTGTTTGATAATTATATTGCAACGAAAGCGAATTATTTCCACTTTGATAACGAATATTTCCTTCTAAATTAGGTAATGTTTTATTTTGAATAGAGTTATAATCTGTCGATTTGAAAATTCCGAAATTGTCTTGATTATAAATATTAGCACCAACTTTTACCGCTGCAGATAATTTTGATTTGTTCAATAAAAACTGAGCATAAGGATTAATTTGATTCTGTTTTGTCGAATAAAATCGTGTCAAATTATTGTTAATTTGATCATATTCACCAGTAATTTCATTATAATTCCATGTTCTGTTATTTGTTTCGTTATCAGAAAAATCATAAGCTGTACCAATTGCTATTTTTGTAGAATCTGCGATTGGATACGTATATTTTACATCAAAATTGTACGAATTGTTTTTAGAAATATTGTTTTCGTTGATGTTTCTATAAATGTCCGGAATAGTATCGTTTGTATATAAAGTCGTGGAATTTATGCGTGAATTTCGATCTGTTTTACCAATTGAAATGGTTGAATTTAAATCGAAATATGAATTATTTTTAAATTTCTGATTAAGAGATAAGGTTGAATTAAATGTATTCGAAATTGATTTTCCATTTGAAGTTTGATTCATTTCATTTCTCAAATCACCTAAATCCGAAAATGTTTTGCTTGCCGTTTGTGCCAAACTTGTGGAAGATGAATTGTTAAACGATGGATAGAAATATATTTTTGTATTGTTTTTCGTCCATTCCAAATTTGTTCCAAAATTATGACCATACGTTTCATTTTTTGTATTAGAATTTGCATCTGACGTATAAATATTTTTGGGTGTAAAATTCTCAATGTGTTTATATTGTTCATTTTTAGAAAAAGAATGATTTAATCGATAATCTGCACCAATTTTTAAATTATCATTTAATTGATCGTTATAATTCAATCCAATCGAAGTGTTAGTCGTAATACCGTCCGAATTTCGACGTCCCATACCACCACGACCACGCGATCCTTCGCCACTTACCATGCCCGAAGCAGCAATATCCGTAGAAGAACCAATCAAACTTATTTTCTTTTTACCTTTAAAATAATTAACCATCAAATTCGCTTCATAATGATTATCAGTTCCATAACCACCAGTCGTTTTCAGCATATAACCTTGCTTTTTATCTTCTTTTAAAGTAATATTCAAAGAAGATTTATCTGATTTTGATTTTTCTCCAGAAAATTTTTCATTCTTTGTTTTGAAGTCAGAAACTTGTATTTTTTTGATAATATCTGCAGGTAAATTTTCTATCGCAACTTTACCATCCGTCCCAAAAAATGGTTCTCCATCAATCAAAATTTCATTAATCTGTTTTCCATTTACTGTAATTGCACCATTGTCATCCATCTCAAAACCTGGTAATTCACGCAATAAAGCTTCCAGATTTGCATTTGGTTTCACTTTGTAAGAATCGGCATTAAATTCTACCGTATCTTGTTTCACAATCATTGGTTCTGCGTTGGTTACAATAACTTCTCGTAAATCGTAAACCATCGGATTGATGACAACTGTTCCTAAATCTGAATTATTTTTTAGTGAATCAAAACTTTTCTTGAAAATACCTTCTAAAGCATCATCTACAATTAAATATATTGGTTGATTTTGAATAGAAAGTTCTATTTTGAATGCTCCATTTTCATCTGTTGTCGTTGTTGCAATTTTAGTAGAATCGGCTTTGTTACCAATAATAACTTCGGCATCTGCTAACGGAAAATTTAATGCATCTGTAGCTTTACCTGTTATTGTAATTTTTTCTTGTCCAAAAGCGAGAAGCGTAAGACAACTAAAAAATAAGGCAAGAAAGTATTTTGACATATTTAGAATAAATTTTACTATTTATTAGACATCAAAATCAGTGCAAAGTTTAATTATAAATTAAAGTTTTTTCCAACTATTTGTAGAAATCTTGGTTGTATCTATTGATGAAGAAGTTATAAATAGTGGCGTAATTTGCATAATGCGTTTTACTTGTAATGATTTTGATTTATTTTCTTCACAAATAATTTCGACTAATTTGATTGTTTCCGAAGTAGATGATTTTGATTGATAAAGTGTTTTTTTATTTATTTTTTCAATTTTCCAATCTGCACAATCGTTCATACTATAATATTCAAACGTAAATAGAGGAATTAAACCAACAATAATTCCCAAAACAAATTTCATTACATTAGAAAAACTCCAGCCTTCATTTTTTTTGATAGAAAGTAAAAACAAAACGTAAATACTAACTGCGGCTAAAAAGGTTAATATTTTTGGAAATAGTTGAGAAACTTCATAATTTGAGAATTCTAAACTAATAAAATCACCTATCAGAAAGTATCCAATAAACCATAAAATAAAAATAATACAGCTTGTTGTAATAATATATCGTAAGGTTTTATTCATCTCGTTTTTAGGTTTGTGTGGTATAAATATAAAAATATTCCTGTCAATAGACAGGAATATTTGTACTAAAATAGACTTATTTAGATGATTTTAATAAATTTTGTAAGATTTCACAGGCACTTTCAGCCAAATTGGTTCCAGGACCAAAGATTGCATCAGCACCATTTTGATATAAATAATCATAATCTTGACGAGGAATAACGCCGCCAACAACAATATAAACATCATCGCGACCTAAGTCTTTCAATTGTTTTACAACTTCTGGTACCAAGGTTTTGTGACCAGCCGCTAAAGAAGAAATTCCTAAAATATGAACATCATTTTCTATCGCTTGTTTTGCAACTTCGGCTGGCGTTTGGAACAATGGTGAAATATCTACATCAAATCCCATATCAGCAAAGGATGTTGCGACTACCTTCGCACCACGATCGTGACCATCTTGTCCCATTTTGGCAACCATAATACGTGGACGACGTCCGTCTTGTTCAGCAAATTCGTCTGCCAATTTGCGTGCTTCTTCAAACTTATCCATTTTTCCTGCTCCCATTGCGTAAATACCTTGTATTCCTCTTGTTATAGCTTTGTGTCGACCAAAAATAGTTTCTAAAGCATCAGAAATTTCGCCTAAAGTTACTCTACGACGAGCAGCTTCTATAGATAATTCTAATAAATTACCTTTGCCTGTTTCTGCGGCTTTTGTTAATTGTGCTAAAATATCTTTCACAGCCTCGTTATCACGATCTGCTTTGATTTGATTTAGACGATCAATTTGCTTTTGACGAACTGTTGTATTATCAATATCTAAAATATCAAATTCTTGTTGCTCTAATTTAGATCGATAAGCATTTACACCAACGATTGCAACTTCTCCAGAATCAATATTTGCTTGTTTTTTTGCAGCAGCTTCTTCAATACGCATTTTCGGAATTCCAGCTTCTATAGCCTGTGTCATTCCGCCTAATTCTCGTACTTCTTGAATATATTCCCACGCTTGATTTGCCATTTCATTTGTCAAAGATTCAATCATAAAACTTCCTCCAAAAGGATCTGCCGTTCTACAAATTTGAGTTTCTTCTTGTAAAATAATTTGTGTATTTCGTGCAATTCGTGCAGAAAAATCTGTTGGTAAAGCAATTGCTTCATCCAATGCATTGGTGTGCAAAGATTGCGTTCCTCCAAGTGCAGCAGCCAAAGCTTCTATCGCTGTACGTCCAATATTGTTATAAGGTTCTTGCTCTGTTAAACTCCAACCAGAAGTCTGGCAGTGCGTTCTTAGCATTAATGATTTTTTATTTTGAGGCTCAAATTCTTGCATCAATTTTGCCCAAAGCATACGAGCAGCTCTCATTTTTGCAATTTCTTGAGGGAAATTCATTCCAATTGCCCAGAAAAATGATAAACGAGGAGCAAAATCATCTACTTTCAATCCTGCTTCCAAACCTGTTTTTACATATTCGTAACCATCTGCTAATGTGTAAGCCATTTCCAAAACTGGTGTTGCACCAGCTTCTTGCATGTGGTAACCAGAGATAGAAATTGAATTGAAACGAGGAATTTTTTGAGAAGTATATTCAAAAATATCCGCAATAATTTTCATAGAAGGAGTAGGCGGATAAATGTATGTATTACGTACCATAAATTCCTTCAAAATATCATTCTGAATTGTCCCAGAAAGTTGATCTTGTGTTACGCCTTGTTCTTCCGCAGCAACAATATAAAATGCCAAAATAGGAAGAACTGCTCCGTTCATAGTCATCGAAACTGAGATTTTATCTAATGGAATTTCATTGAATAAAATCTTCATATCCTCAACAGAATCTATTGCAACACCAGCTTTACCAACATCTCCTACAACACGCTCGTGATCTGAATCGTAACCACGATGCGTAGCCAAATCAAAAGCAACAGAAAGTCCTTTTTGCCCTGCAGCTAAATTACGTTTGTAAAAAGCATTTGATTCTTCAGCAGTCGAAAAACCTGCATATTGACGAATTGTCCAAGGTTGACGAACATACATTGTTGTATAAGGTCCGCGTAAATAAGGCGCAATTCCAGGTAAAAAATCAATTTGCTTTAAATCTTTTACATCATCATAATTGTAATCACTTTTTACGTGTAAACTATCTAATTCAAATGATTCTGTATGTGTTGGTTTAGAAGTAAGATTTCGTTTAAATCTTACATTCGAAAAATCTGTGCTGTGATTCATAGTGCTAAGATAAATAATAATCAGTTAGATTATATAAAATAACATTTTTTTGATTTGACTTTTTAGAGTCGTTTATTAAGAAATTATTCTAAATAAAGTAATGTTGTGATTTTTGGTTAAATTATTGATTTGATTTTGATAATCAGTATAATAACGAACCGAAAAAACATGCGATTATGAAATTAGAATTTAGTAAAAAATCAATTTCTGATATTTTAGCAGAATTTGAAGATAAAAAAACGTTTGATTGGCAGAAAGAAATTTTTTCTTTTTTAAGAAAACATGATGAAAGCTCATCTGCTATTAAATTTCATTATGCTTTAAAAGACAATGTTTATACATCTGTTTTTAACAGAGAGTTTGTAAGCGATACTTTTAAGTCTTTAAATGATTACTTAGGCTTAAAAAAAGGTGATACTGCCTTATTAAGTTCTTCGGTATTAGAAAACGAAGGAGAAATTGTTATTTTACAGGCAATAGAAGGAGGATTGGATTTGTATTGTAATGAAGATTCTGATGAGATAAAAATTCCGTACACAGGAGAAAATCAAGATAAAATTGGGTTTGCGATTGATTATGCTTACGTTACAAAAGTACAAGCAGAAAACTCGATGGATAATTTGATTAGAATAAATAAAGTTGCAATAGAGGTTGATAGTTTAAATAATGATTTATCAAAACAGTTAAATCAAATTGACAAAACGTTATTTTATAAGGTTTATACAGCAAATGGATATCCTGTTGCAATAAAAAAGAACAATGATGTAGAATTTTCTGTTTTAGATAAAATTGATATTTCTGAAGATGATAAAGGAAGTTTGATTTTGGATTCACCTTACGAAGAAGAATCATTAAATACACACCGACAAGTTGTAATTATAAGTGATGATAAATTCAGATTTTTATCTAAAAATGAATGCCGATTAGGTGCTAATGGAGAGATTGTGAATTTAGAACAAGTAGAGGAAAAATTAAAACCATACATCGATTTGAATTACGTTGTTATTGATTTTCCTAAGAAGGATACAGGAGAAGGTGTCATTACGTTAGTTATAGAAAGTAGATTTTCTGCTGAAATTAATATTCCAAATAATGAATTAGAAGAAAGAGAAGTTCCTCAACAAACTTTTTATATCGGAGAATTTCCTAAAAGTCAAGATAAATCTGCAATTCGAGCAGAATTAAAACAGTTATTAAAAGAATCAAACAAAAAAGGCTAAAAACCAATAATGGGATACTTATTTTATTAAGTATCCCATTATTGATTTTAAATTGTAAAAATCGATTAATACTGAATATCAATTAATGATTTTAAAGGAATTAAAACTCCATTTTTTATTTGTAAATATTTTTCTGTTACAGACCAAACTGTCGTTTCAATCTTCTTAGGACCTTGATCTGTTTGAAAAGTAATATATGCTTTTGATTTGAATTCGTTTCCTAAACGTACAGCACCATTCAATTTACTTACCTCTACTGTTACTTCGTCTTTGGGCGCGTCTAAAAATTTATAGTTAAATATTTCTTCTTTTTCAATTAACTCTGCTTTCATCATTTTTTTAAATTTTGGATTATTTAATTTTCCATAACACAATATGAAATTAGTCATATTTTTTAATAAACAATAAATTTTTTACTATTTTTTTTAATGTAAACACACCTATTCAAAACACAGACCAAATCAGCTTTTTGAAGAATAAATATTTTAAAATTCATGTTTCATAAAATCTAACAAAATAATAACTCAATCATTTTCTAAGAAATCACTAAATTTGCACAATGTCAGACGAAAAGATATTTAAATCCGGTTTTGTAAACATCATAGGAAATCCAAATGTTGGAAAATCTACTTTGATGAATATAATGATGAAAGAACGTTTAGTAATTGCAACTCACAAGGCGCAAACCACACGTCATCGTATCAAAGGAATTTTGACGGGAGAAGATTATCAAATTGTTTTTTCGGATACGCCAGGTGTTTTAGACCCAGCTTACGAATTGCAAAGTAAAATGATGGATGCTGTAAAAGAATCGTTGGTAGATGCTGATGTGATTCTTTATGTGGTAGAAATTGGAGAAAAAAGTTTGAAGAATGAAGAAGTTTTTGCTCGCTTACAAAAAACGTCTACACCAATTATTTTACTACTAAATAAGATAGATACTGCTACACCAGAAAGATTGAATGATGCTGTAGAGTATTGGCATGAACTTTTACCAAATGCCGAAATTTTACCAATTTCAGCAAAAGAAAATGTAAATGTAGATTTATTAGTTAATAAAATAAAAGCTATAATACCAGAAGGTCCACAATATTATCCAGATGATCAATTAACAGATCGTTCGGAGCGTTTTATTGTAAACGAAGTTATTCGCGAAAAGATTTTATTAAATTATCAAAAAGAGATTCCATACTCGGTTGAGGTAGTAACAGAGCGTTTTAAAGAAGATTTACATCTAATCTCAATAGAAGCAGAAATTTATGTAGAGCGTGATTCTCAAAAAGGAATTATCATAGGACATAAAGGTGAATCTTTATCAAAAGTAGGAAAGGAAGCAAGAGAAGAATTAGAGAAATTTTTTGATAAAAAAGTGTTTTTAAAACTCTTTGTAAAAGTCCGTAAAGACTGGCGAAGTAAAGAAAATGATTTACGTCGTTTTGGTTATTAAAAATGATTGAAAAAATAGTAAAGCGTTGAGAAATCAACGCTTTTTTTGTGTTTTTAACTGAAAGAATAATTGTAAATTTGAACAGATATAAATCTTTATAATCAAATAATTATGACTAAAATATTATTCCCAACAGATTTTTCAGATACTGCAAATAATGCCTTTTTGTATGCATTAAATCTTGCGAAAGTTTTAAATGCTGAAATCCGATTAATTTCTGTTCAATCTAGTGTTAAAAATTATCTTGATGTAACAGAAGATGATTTCGAAAGCTATATAAATCAATTAAAAGATGTTGCCATAAAAAATGGTTTAGAAGATATAAATATCGAAAGTTCATTGGTTGTTGGAGATTTATTGATGATGATTTTAGATATTGTAAACAAACAAGATATTAAATATATCGTAATGGGAACCAATGGACAAAATAGTTTAGGTAAAAAGTTTTTTGGCTCTAATACGTTAAATGTTCTTAACAATGCAACTGTTCCGGTATTGATTGTACCTCATAAAGTAAAGTTCAAAAAAGAAAGAAATTTTGCCTTTGCAACATTGTTCAACGAATCAGAAAATAAAGCATTAGCAGAAATGGATGAGGTTGTAAATCGTTACAACAAAAAATTAAAATTAGTACACGTAGAAAATAAAGTTATCACAACAGAAATGCTTCGTGTAAAAGGCGAATGGGAAGAAAAATATCCAAAAGCTAAAATACAAATTGTAAATGATGATGATGTAGAAGGTGGATTATTTAGCTACTGTGCATCAAATAAAATTGATGTTTTAGGAGTTGTTCACCGAAAATTATCTTCTTTCGAACGTTTATTTACAATTAACCATAGCAAACGTTTATTATCAAATGCAAGCGTTGCTTTATTGGTTTTTCAAGAATCAAAATAAGTAGAAATAATAGAGAGAAGCGGTGAAATTCATCGCTTTTTTTGATTGGCTAAATTTTTGCTCTTTTTTTTAAAAATTAACGAATATGACCGAAGAACAAAAGAAAAATAATCTAAAAAAACACAAAGCGATTGCCACAGGACTATTTGTAGCAATGATGATTGTCTATTTTTTGATGGTTTATTTGGCTCAACATTCCGATGCAAAATGGATTGGTTATGTAGAAGCTTTTGCTGAAGCAGCTATGGTTGGCGCGCTTGCCGATTGGTTTGCCGTTACCGCTTTGTTCCGTTATCCGTTGGGAATTAAAATTCCGCACACAAATTTAATAGAAAACAGTAAAAATGCAATTGGTGATAATCTGGGACAATTTGTAACCGATAATTTTTTGACGCCCAAAACAATTCGTCCTTATATAGAAAAGCTAGAAGTTGTAAAATTTGCTGCCGATTGGCTAAATAAAGCATCTAATCAAAAAAGTTTACAAGAGGAATTAATTAACTTCTCGAAAAAGGTTGTGAATGACTTAGATGATAAAGATGTTGTTGATTTTATTTCGTTGAAAGGTGACGAAATTTTAAAACAATTTGATTTGCCAGAACTTGTTTCATCTAGTTTAGAATATATTTTAGAAAAGGAGAAACATGATGAAATTTTGGAAGCGATCATTCCAAAAGCGAAAGAATATATTTTGCAAAGCGACTTAATTATCAAAGATAAATTGAATGAAAAACATCCAGTAATTTCTTTTTTTGCGGGTAAAAAAATCTCGAAAGGAGTCGTAGAAGGTGTGATTAGTTTTTTAGATGAAATAGAAGAAGATCGTGAGCATCCGGTTCGTCAAAATATAGAACAACTTATTCGAGATAATATTTTGAATATAAAAGAATCACCAGAATGGAGAGCTAAGTTAGAAAGTTTGCGTGATGATTTTATTACGCCCGAGCGTTTTCATGATTATGCTTTTGATTTATGGACTGCGATTCGAGAAAATTTAACCGAAAGTTTTGACGATCAAAATTCAGCGTTACAAATTTATATTCAGAAAAATATACAAAAACTTGCCGAAAACTTAACGGATAATCAAGAAATGATTGATAAAATTAACGGTTGGGTTCGTCATTTTATTTACCGAATGATTTTACGAAATGTAGGCGAAGTAGAAGATTTGATTAGTAAAACTGTTGGCGATTGGGAAGGAAAACAATTAAGCGAAAAGTTGGAATTAGAAGTCGGTAAAGATTTACAATTTATACGTATCAACGGAACTTTGGTAGGAGGTTTAGTCGGTTTAATCATTTATGTGATTACACAATTTGTGTTTCATTAATAAAAATTAAAAAAGTGCGAGATTTATCTCGCACTTTTTTAATCAACAATAATCCTATTATTTTACTGTGGTAAGCTTTTCATCAGCTTTCCAAATTCTATATTCTAGCGTGAAACCTTTTGGTACATAAACTACAATTGGTAATTTGCTATTATAGCGTGCTTGTAAACTTTTTGCATGAACTGTTTTTTCAACCGTTTTGTTGTTCATACATCCCATCAAAGTACCTGCTACATTACCATTCGATTCGAATTGATAAAAATTATATCCCCAGCCATCAACTGTTTTTTCTTCGAAATTACCAGCTAAAAAGAAATTGTTACACGTGTCAACTGCTGTTTTTTTACCAACAAATAATTCTACACTATAATTATCTTCGTTTGGTAATGTTTTTAAAGTAATTACTTTTTGTTCATATCCAGTTTTTGCTTTCGGATACATAGAGTAGTCTATTTTACTTTTTTGAGCAAATGATAATGTTGTTAAGATCAATGCTACAATGCTAAATAATTTTGTCATTACTATACCTTTTTAAAATTTGTTTTCTATAACTAAGATGTTTATAAAGGTAAAAAGGTTGTGTGATAAAGTGTTAAATATTTGTAAAATTATTTGAAATAAAATTTACAAATTCTATAAAATAAAAAAGACAATCAAATGATTGTCTTTTTTGCTCCTCCTCTTGGGCTCGAACCAAGGACCCTCTGATTAACAGTCA
>NZ_JAVXKG010000008.1:0-104888 GCF_036647415.1 Algoriella sp. | reverse complement strand
CTAATGGACACAGGATTTTAAGTCCTGCGTGTCTACCAATTCCACCACCAAGGCAAAATTTGATTTTTGAATCTAATATTTCAAAGAGCGGGAAACGAGACTCGAACTCGCAACATTCAGCTTGGAAGGCTGACGCTCTACCAATTGAGCTATTCCCGCGTTGTGAGTGCAAATATAGAGTAGGTTTTTTAATTACAAAACTTTTAGGAGATAATTTTTTAATGTTTTTATTACTTTATATTCTAAGTTTCTCAACTTAAAAAATTTAGCTCTAAATATTTTTTAAAACTTTTTTTAATTTATTTTCTTTGATTGATAATTTCATCCTCAAATCAGGGCTTTTTTCCAAATTTCGATTAATCTATCGGGAGAAAATTGAGCATTTGCTGGACTTGTACTTGGTAAAGAAGTGTAAATTATGGTTGATTTCTGTTCAAAATGTTTCTTGAAAAGTTGTTCGGCTTTCTTGCCATTAAAAATTAGTTGACGAATTGTTGGATATTTTTTCAGTAATTCATCAATTTTATTCGGAACAACATCTAATATATCAACATCCATACTTCCTTTTCTCGTTGCAGAATATGCCACATCCCAAAGTGCAAAATGATTATTCTGAATCAATCTTTCTCTGATTTGATAATCTTCAGAAAAATCTTCCTTATAAATTGTAAACATAATTCTCCAAAATCTATTTCTTGGATGACCATAATATTGATTCATCTCAATGGATAAATCACCAGGCAAAGAGCCAAGAATTAAAATCCTTGGCTCGCTTGCTATAATGGGTGAAAATGATTGTTTAACCATTTTTTATTTACTCTCTTGCATATAAACTTCCTCATAAGGCTGAATTAAAACCCAACCGCTACCAGAAAATTTCATTTGAAATTCTTCACCACTTCCACGTCCCATAAGACTCTTGAATGATACATTGGATTTTAGTTCTGGAGAAAGGTTCCCAGACCAAGCAACAGTTGCGTTAGGATCTGTGAAAACAGGATTTTCGGGCGTTACCAATAACGTCAATGGATCGCCATGTGTAGAAATTGCAACCATACCCGAACCAGATAATTTTACTTGAAATAATCCTCCAGCCATCATTCCTGCAATACTTTTCAGCATCGTAATATCACTTTTTAAGGATTGATCATGTGCCAAAACATCGTTTCCATTCACACAAATAGATTCGATGTTCATTTGTAAAATCTGAACTTTTTTCCCAGAATCTGCCACATAAAGTCGTCCTGAACCTTCGGCTTTCATCAATTTTGCACCTTCTCCAGAAAAAGTTTTCTTCAAGAATTTTCCTAATCCACCAGACAACATGCCTTCTCGCTCAAAATTAATGCTTCCTGTGTAGGCAACCATACTTCCTGCTTTTGTCCAAACAGCTTGATTTTTCAAATTAATTTCGAGCATTTGAGGTTTCTCTAACTCAAAATAATCATGTTCAGCATCATTTTGCTTTGTTTTCTCTATGAATTGACTAATTGTATATTCACTCATCTTTTAGGTTTTTAAAGTTTATTAAAGATAACTTTTTTCCACAAAAAAAAGTGTTACGAAATCGCAACACTTTAATTATTTTATTTTGATAAAATTTTAGAAAATTTGTTCAGAAACTTCCTCCCATTCTAACATTTTATTATCTAAATCAGTTTTTAATTTTGAATAATTATCCAATTCTGCTTGATTTTGAGAACCTGAATGTAATTTCTTTTCTAAATCTGCAACTTTTGTTTCAAATTCTGAAATTTCTGATTCTATGCGAGATAATTTATTTTTCAGTCTTTTTTGCTCTTTTTCTTCTTCAAAAGATAAAACTCTTTTTGCTTGTTCTATTTTAACTTCAATCGGTTTTTCTTCTTTTGGTGCAGCCAAACCATTCCCTTTCTCAACTTCACGGAAACTTCCGGCTTTTATTTGTGCTAAATAATCATCAATACCAGAAAGATATTCTTTTACTTGACCATTACGGAAATCAAAAACTTTGTCCACCAAACCTTCTAAAAATTCACGGTCATGCGAAACTAAAATCAACGTTCCTGTATATTTTTGAAGTGCTTTTTTCAATAATTCTTTTGATACAATATCCAAGTGATTCGTCGGCTCATCCATGATTAAAACATTGAATGGACGTAACAATAATTTACATAAAGCTAAACGATTTCGTTCACCACCAGAAAGTACAGAAACCTTTTTCTCAGCAGCATCGCCACCAAACATAAATGCTCCTAAATAATCGCGAACATATTTACGTGTTTCTTCTGTTGCAGAATTTTCTGCTTCTTCTAAAACTGTTAATTTATCATTCAGAACATGCGCTTGGTTTTGAGCAAAATATCCGATTTCTACATTATGACCATGTTTTATGCTTCCCGAATGTTTTTGTTCTTCTATAATTGCACGAGATAAAGTCGTTTTTCCTTGACCATTTTGACCAACAAAAGCAACTTTTTCACCACGACTTACATAAAACGAAACATTATCAAAAACTTGATGATCGCCAAAAGCAACACCAACATTATCTAATTCAAAAATAACTTTACCAGGCTGAACAGCGTCTACAAAACGAATATTCATCTTAGTTACATCATCACTTTCGATTTCGATACGGTCTATTTTCTCTAATTTTTTGATTAATGATTGCGCCATAGAAGCTTTACTGGCTTTTGCACGGAATTTTGAAATCAAATCTTCCGTATGCTTTATCATTTGTTCTTGATTTTTCTGCGCTTGCTCTAATTTTATCAAACGATCTTCACGCAATTCTAAATAACGTGTATAATTTGCTTTAAAATCAGAAATATGACGGTTTGCAATTTCGATGGTACGATTGGTTACATTGTCCAAAAATTGACGGTCATGCGAAACCAATACGACAGCTCCTGGATAATCTTTCAAAAATTCCTCTAACCAAACAATAGAATCGATGTCCAAGTGATTGGTAGGCTCATCTAAAAGCATGACATCATTTTTTTGCAATAATAGTTTAGCCAACTCAATTCGCATTCTCCAACCTCCAGAAAATTCTTCTGTTGGACGATGAAAATCTCCTTTTTTGAATCCTAATCCAATTAAAATTTGCTCTATTTCTGCATCTTTTGTGTAACCACCTAAAAGTCCGAAACGTTCAGTAAAATTAGAAATATCTTCAATTAATTTTCCGTATTCTTCTGATTCATAATCCGTTCTTTCAGCTAATTCTTTGTTTACAAAATCAATACGATCTTGTATTTCTACCAATTGCTCAAAAGCTGAATCTGCCTCTTGCCAAACCGTTCTGCCTTGTACAAAATCAATATCTTGCGACAAATATCCTACTGTAACTTCGCCTTCATAGACAACTTCTCCTTCTGAAGATTGTTGACTTTTGGCTAAAATTTTAAGTAATGTAGATTTTCCTGCTCCATTTTTCCCTACTAAACCAACACGGTTTCCTTTGTTGATGCGGAACGAAACGTTTTCAAATAAATATCTACCCGCAAAATAAACTCCTAAATTTTGTACTAATAACATTTTGCAAAAGTACGATGTTTTGAGCTAAAAACTTATGGTTTTATACGATAACTAATAAAATAGACGATAAAACTTATGATGATTGCAAAAATAGATGTTCCGATGTAGGCTATTTCCAGACTTTGATTGATAAAATATTTAGTTGGAAGATCAATAATTTTGAATTGATAAACGACAAAACAAAGAATGACTACAAAAACTGACATTTTCCAATCGTAGCCTCTTTTGTAGTTGATAACAGAGGAAATAATATAAGCCAAAATAAACCCAATTAAGCTTAAAATAAGTTTTGCGGTAGCTAAGTTTTTCAGTTTATTACTGATACCAAATTCATCACTTTTTCTAGCATAAAAAGCAAAATTATCTTGCCCTACGGAATGTATTAATTCGATTAACTCCATTTCTGCCAAAACAAAAAGTTGTTGTAATCCTAAAAATAATAAAATACTTGCAACAAGTTGTAAAGCGAAAATTCTGATTTCGAAATTTTTCATAAACTAACTATTTCTTTAAAATTTATCGTAAAAACGTTCAATATTTGCTTCTTTATCGATTGGTTGTTGATTCTCTAAAAAATTATATAAATCATCTACCATCACAGGTGCTAACATGGTTCCACGCGTTCCCATTCCGTTCAAACAAATTAATTGTTGATAAGTTGGATGCGCACCAATAATTGGACGACGATCTACAACTGTTGGGCGAATTGAGGCGTGTTGCTCTACTACTTCAAAATTATCTTCAAAGAAATTCTGAACACCATCAATCAAATATTGTTTGGCTTCTTCGGTGTTTTCGTAATTTACATTATCTCGATCATAAGTTGCGCCTACAAAATATTGATTTTCACCTAAAGGCATCAAAAATTCTTTTCCTTTTACTACCGCTTCGGGTAATTTAGCATTGGTTTCAATTTTCAGGACTTCGCCTTTTACTCCAATTACAGGTAAATTTTTGAAATATGGATTATTCAAAATATTAAAACCTTCAGCAAAAATAATTTTATCTGCTTCGATATTTTTATAAATCGCTTGATTATCGTCTAATTTTAATTCAGAAAAATCAAATGTTTCATCAATAAAACTATTTTTTTCGACTAAATAATTTTTGAAATCAATTAATAAATTTGTTAAATCTACTCGCCCAGTATGTAAAACTTCACCCGAACCTATTGGATTTTTGATAGAAGAATATGAGTTTAATTGTTCCGTTTCTGTTGATAAATAATCAATCAAATCTGGATGAGTCGTTGCTTTTTTTATCCATGTTTTTTTCTCTTGTTCATCATTAAAAATTCGATAAACGGGGAAATTATAGATATATTTTTTGTTCAATAATTTTTCAAATTGACCAAAAACTTCTTGCAAACGTTGGATTTGTTTGGTTGCATTCCATACAATCGAAAAACGTTTTAGTACAACTGGATTAAAAATACCTGCCGCAATCGCCGAAGCTTTGTGAAAATGATTATCAATCACTACAAAAGATTTGTTTTCTTGTAATAATTTCATCGCCATACAACTTCCTGCAACACCCTGTCCGACGATTATATATTCTACTTTTTTCAACTTCAAAATTTTGTGTGTAAAGTTAATAATAGTTATTAGAATCACTTGATTCTATTTCTTGATTAAATTCAATAAAAAAATCCGATCAATATTGATCGGATTTTTTTGTTATTCTTTGTCTTTATTAGTAATTCCACATATCAGCCTCAGCTTGTATGATAGAGTTTCTAATTTTGTGATGTTCTTCTAATTGACCTTTTGAATCGTTTGGAATATAATCTTCGATCATCTTCGTACCGTACATTGTCTGCGCTTTGTAAATAATCGAATTAAATCGACGTGCATTCAACATTTCATCGTAAGAAATCGCAGAATTAGAATTACTTGGATTAAAAACAGTTGCATTAACTAATGTTTGACGAGCATCTGGATACCAAATCCAAAATAAATCTACAAACGTACCATCGTTAAATTCTGTTCCTAAAGATTGCGCATCAGGTCCCATAATTGCCAAACCTAATAAACGGTATCTAAGTTCTCCTAAGCGACGATCGATATACCAAAGACCTTTCGTCTTTAACATTTTGATATCAGCAGATTTTACTTTGTAATTAAAAATTGCCGCGTCATCTGGTTTTTCACCAGCTGCTATCATATCATAGTAATACTGTTGTGTATCTTTTTTCTCATTACGAGCCATAATTTGGTCGTAAGTCATTTTGTTTTTGAAAAATTCGTCGTCGTAAATTTCTGTAATTTTTTTACTACGAACACCTTCTACCAAAACATCGTACAATGATTGAGAATTTTGAACTAATTCGTCACCAGCCAAGTAATAAGGTTGATTCAGACGCTCATTCAAATCGATAACTTCCCATACAACTTTAGACCATACATTGTCTTTATCTTCGATAAAACCATATTTTAACGGGTCTTGTGCTGTACTAACAGTGTCACCAGCTTCATCAACTCTTGTTTTATTTTCGCGGTCTCTTCTTAACTGTTCTGGCGAAACAGCATTAAGAACATTTTGCGCCATTGTAAGAGTTGAAAAGAAACTCATTAAACCAAACAAAAGATACTTCATATTGTTTATTTTTTAATTTTAATTATTGTACTTGAATTGCGATAGAAGAAGCCTCTCCATTAGCACCAGAATTTGTACGGTACTTAATATCGAATACACCTATAATATCTCCTTTTTTAGCCTTAGATATAGCACCTGCAGCACCTGACATTTTACTTCCATTAACACGAACTGTTGGTTGTCCAGGAACTTTAACATTAAATGATGTTACTTCACCTGAAATTGGGAATAAGAAATCTGGCCAATCAATACGAATTGTTTGTGCTGCAATTCCGTTATCTGGAATAGATGGACTTGTTTTTCCTAAAATTACACCACGTGCTGGTGGAACTGGTTTTACACGGAATGTTTCGCGAACAGATAATGTTTTACCAGAACTTGCTCTTGCAGATGCAGTAAATACTACTTCGCTTCCTCCTCCTGCTGTATAATTCCATTTATTAGCTCCTGCTCCAGATGCACTTCCAGAAGAAACACTTAAACTAACTGGTCCATTTGCACCGTTAATTGTTGCTGAAATAGGATTTGTTACACCACGGTAAACAACACGTAAATTATCTGCAACGATAGAACCTCCTGTAGGATCTTTCTCAATAATTTCCGCAGCTTTTTTATCTAATGTTTGCGCTACAACTTGGTAAGTTGATGGTGCAATAGTTGCTGTTTTTGTTTGTCCGTTTGCTACATAAGTTATACTACCAGTTAATGTATGTAAACCTACAGATCCTGTATTCAATTTGATTGATGCTTTACCATCTACAACTTGTGCAGAACCTACACTTGTAGATACAGATCCTTTTACGCTGTTATCATAAGCTCCTAAAACTACATTAAGAACTGCTTCGTCACCAACTTTAACAACACCTGGTGATAAGAATAAACCTTGGAATGCATCCAATTCAATTTTTTCTTCTAATTTACCAGATAATAAAGCTCTTACTAAGTTACCTTCTTGTGTACGAGCATCCATTTGCATTTTAGATAAATTTGTAAGTGAGGCAACCATTGGTTGATCATAAAATTTTTCTTGTACCCAAGTTTGATTTTTTGACTTAGCTGCTGTTCCAAAAAATTCATTAACACTTGCAATAGCATTTTTTGAATCTGGACTTTTCTGAGCAAAAGGCATTAAGAAATTTTTGTAAGCTTCAACTTTACTTGTAAATTCTTGTGCTTTTTCATTTCCTTTATCACCTCCTTTTCCTTTGAAAAACAAAGAAACGATTGGTTCTGTATTTGATAATGAGTTATAATCTGTGTCTTCACTACCAGAAACAAAATCTGCACCAGCTAATTCTTTTTTCAATCCAGCAATGTAAGCAACAAAATCATTTGTTTGCTTTTTAACGTCTGCAGCTTCAGCTTGTGTTTTTGCATAAGTTGGATCTTCTTTTGCTTTGTTATCTATTTGTTTATAGAATGTTCCGTTATTTAATTCTGTTAAAGTCGTTGTTGACTCTAAAGATGTATTTATTGTTTCGAAAGATCTCAATACCTCACGATCTACGTTCAAAGCCATCATTGCAATGAACACGAGATACATCAGGTTGATCATCTTCTGACGTCCGGTTAGTCTACCACCTCCTGCCATAATAATTTATAGAATTAATGAATAATTAGTTTAATTTATCGGTACAATGATTAGTTATTTTTCATTGCAGAAAGCATACCACCATATACTTTGTTTAATGCATTAATGTTAGCAGAAAGTTCTTGCATTTCTTTTAAGAATTGCTCTGAACTACCTGAAGATTTTTGCATTTCTTCAATAAATTGTTTATTTAATTCTACTTGTTTTTGGCTGTTTTCTATTTGTTGTGCATAAACAGAATTTAATGTACTAATGTTATTAGATGCTTTTGCAATCTCATTACTATATTGTTCTGTAGAAGCTACAGCAGACGTTGTTGTGTTTAATTCGTTTACAGCTGAACCAAATTTATCTAAAGACCCACGTAATCTTTCGAAAACTTCTTTATCTAATTTTGCATCTGCTAAAACTTTGTCTAATTCTGCAGTCAAATTATTTCCTGCATTTGCAACTGCTGCAGTTTTTCTTTGTACTGGTTCTCCGCTTAATAATTCTGGATACGCTTTTTCCCATTCATAACTACCTTCTGGTTTGTCAAAGAATGCAGAGTATAAGAATACTAGAGCTTCTGCTACTAGTCCTACTGCTAGAATAATATTAGCACTAATTCCTAATGGATTTGTATGTGTAATTTTACATAATGCCCCGATAATTACTACTGCGGCAAAGAAGTTATACATAAAATTTGTAAGACGTTCTTGTTTTGAAGCTTGTACTGCCATATGAGTGCTTTTTAATTTATTGTTTTAAAATGGTTTATTTGGTTTTTCTAAAATTTATTTTTGATCCTTCTGGGAAAGATTGTACTGTACGGAATCCGATGAAACTTCTTGCCGAATCTTTATTTTCCCAATCTCTAGAAGATGTCATCAACAGATATCCAATATCTTTCCAAGAACCTCCACGTACACTTCTGTTTACTTCTCCTGTCATAGTAAGAGACGGATTAAGAGAAGAAGACATTGTATAAGATGATCTGTTGTATGGTGAACTTGTCCACTCGGCTACGTTACCAGCCATATCATATAAACCATATCCATTTGCACGGAAAGTTTTTACTGGTGCTGTGTACATATAACCTGTTTTTTTACCATCATTGATTTCTAAATAATCTCCACGTTTTGGTTTGAAGTTCGCTAAATAACAACCTCTATCGTCTGTTAAATATGGACCTCCCCATGGATAAGGTGCATTTTCTAAACCTCCTTTCGCTGCGTATTCCCACTCAATTTCTGTTGGTAAACGGTAGCTAATTACTTTTACTTGGTTTCCTTTTTTCTTCTTATTATTTAAAGCTGTATTATGATATCTTGTACGGAAATCACAAAAAGCAGTTGCTTGATTCCAATTAATTCCTACAACAGGATAGTTAGAATATGCTTTGTGCCAAAAATAATCTTGGTGCATTGGATCATTGTAAGAATAGTTAAAATCTCTTACCCAAACAGTTGTATCTGGATAGATATTCATACTAAATTCTTTACGAAAATCTACACGGAAAGTACCTTTTTTCTTAGCTGCTGCAGTTTGATCAACTGTAACATAAGAATAGTTTAGTTTACGTGTATCGATACGTCTTTCTCCATTCATTCTTTCTTCTGGCGGATAGTATAAACCTTCCATAACTTCAGCATAGTCTACATCTGGGTATTTGTATTTATCCCATTCCAAACGTTGCTTCCAGTTTAGTTTTTTACCATCTAAAGATTGTCCATCTCTACCTGTATTATTTTGCTTGATGTATTCATCATATGGTGTTCCTTCTCCATCTTCAGATCCAGAAACAAAAGCATAAGCACCAATTCCTTCACCATCTGCAGTAGGATTCATCGGATCAAATCCTAATGATTCAGCTTTATTAGCTAAAGCAGTACGTGCAATAGAATCTTTTACATAATTTACAAAAATCTGATATTCAGAGTTTGTAATTTCTGTATCGTCCATATAAAAACCTGTTACAGTAACTGTTTTTACAGGAGCGTCATTTGTTTTTGTAAAATCGTAGTCAGTTTGTCCTAAAACAAACGATCCACTCGGAATCGGAACCATTCCCTTTGGACGAATTGGTGTCCAAGTTGATGATGCTTTCGAAACTATTTGCCCATCATTTCTATCACTACTCCCTCTGTTTTTCAACATTTTACATGATGACAAAGAAAGAGTTAGTAACAATGCACTTACCAAAATTCTATTCATTCTGCTATAGATTTATTTTTTATACAGGTTTATACTTTTAGTTCTCAATCAATAAGGCTACAAATAAAGGCATTTTTATTAATTGATTTTCGAATTATATATTATTTTTTTAATAAAATTTTTTGAAATACTTCCACCACCTATTTGGAATTTCCCCTTTTAAGGCTTCTTCGTAATCTTTTTCCGAACACGAAATTATTTCAAAACTTCTTTCACCATCAATCGTGTTATCAACTTCTATCCACCATTGGTTGGTATACACATTTCTATAAAAAATATAATTATATCCTTCTGTAGGAACAAAAATTTTATCAAAATATTGTGTATCATCAAAACTTTTTATCTCTGGACGATGATTTTTTCCGTCAATAAAATACCAAATCATTTGTGCTACAAGGAAATGATCTAATTTTTTATAATTCTCAATATAATCACAAACGTAAAGAGAGGTTAATTTATTGCTGAAACCTAAATATCTTGCAATCGCACATATTTCTCTTGATGTAAATCCATTTGGCGTCATATTTTTCGTAGAAGAAAAATCGGATCCTTGTAAACTGGAAAGATTGATTAATGCAGCGTTTGTTTCTCTAGAAAATGGTTCTACTTCTTTTACAGATTCTGCAATTACACCTAATCTAATAGCTTCAAAATTTAATTGATGGATTAAATCTTGTTTTTCTTGCGCTACAAAATAAGTTTGAAATCCAATGTTTGTGTAATCTAAAAGATTAAATGGCTCATTCGAAATAATTTTTGTCAAATAATTTTGATCCGTGGTTTGTGATTCATCATTCCCTAATCGAAGTTTATAGTCGATTGATAAATAATTAATTTTATTAATCACTTCATCGTAAGCGCGATATTGTTGATAGCCCAAACTTGGAGAACCTCCTAAAATAACAACAATATAACCGTCCTTAATTAGACCATTTATGACTTCTCTAAAAACAGTTTCAGTTTCGTGTTTGTCATCGTAATAATTGATGTCGCCAAAATCATACAAATCTATCGTCCAATTTCCCATCTGTAGCTCGTACAATTGAGTTCTGATTAGACTAAATTCGACATCTTCAATCAAATCTTTTTGTTTTGATCGTGATTCTGTTACGCCAATTATCGCAATTTTATCGGTTGCATTCTCCTCTATTTCGAGAATATCTTCTTGAAATTTAATTGACGCTCCTAACGAAAAAGAATTACAAGACTTCGCAAAGTCTTGTAATTCTTCTGTAACTGGTTTTAAAAAGTCTTTATACATTACTTTTTAGTCGTTGTTTTTTTAGCTGTAGTTTTCTTAGTTGTTGCTTTTTTCTTTGCAGGTTTGGCTGCCTCTATTAGCTTCTCAACTTCTGCTAAAGTTAATGCTTCTGGATTAGTTTCTTTTGATAACTCAACTTTTATTTTTCCTTGAATTAAATTATATCTTCCCCAACGTGCTTTCTCCAAACGTATTTCTTGTTCTGCCCATTCGCGAACAACTCTTTCTGATTCTTTTCGCTTTTTATCTTCGATCAATTCGATTATATCAGCTTGAGAAAGATGGTCGAAATCATATTTTTTAGACACATTAATAAACCATTCATTCCATTTAATAAAAGGTCCAAAACGTCCTTTTCCTTTCGTTACATCATGTCCTTCGTATTGTGCAACCGGAGCATCAGCTTTCAGTTTTTCTTCGATTAATTCTACTGCACGATCAAACGAAAGATCCATCGGATCTTCTTCTTTTGGAATAGAAATATATTTATCATCAAACTTAACATAAGGTCCAAAACGTCCTATATTAACCTCAACCTCGTGTTCTTTATACTCACCTAAAACTTTTGGTAATTCAAAAAGTTTCATGGCTTCTTCTAATGTAATATTATGAATGGATTGATGTTTTTGAAGACTTGCAAAACGTGGTTTTTCTTCATCATCCGATTCTCCAATCTGAATCATTGGACCAAAACGACCAATACGCGCATGCACTTTTTTACCCGAAACAGGATCTATTCCTAATTCGCGTTCTCCAGTTGCACGATCTGCATTTTCTTGAACATCTTCTACAATTTCATGAAATTTTGAATAAAAATCACCAATCATATTTGTCCAATTGATTTTACCTTCTGCAATTTCATCAAAATTTGATTCTACGCGAGCGGTAAAGTCATAATCCATCACATTTGCAAAATAATCTACCAAGAAATCATTTACAACAATTCCGATATCTGTTGGCATTAATTTACGACGATCTGCACCATAAACCTCTGTCAATTCAGCTTTTTTGACTTGATTATTTACTAATGTTAATGTGTTATATTTTCTTGAATTTCCGTCTAATTCTCCTACTTCAACATAACCTCTATTCTGAATTGTAGAAATTGTTGGTGCATAAGTTGATGGACGTCCAATTCCTAATTCTTCTAATTTTTTTACCAAAGATGCCTCTGTGTAACGAGCTGGCGCACGAGAAAAACGTTCGGTTCCATTAATTTCATCTGCAAGCAATGTTTCGTTAACTTTTACACTTGGTAATAAAACTTTATCGTCATCCACATCTTCATCATCATGAGATTCTTGGTAAACTTTCAAGAAACCATCAAAAACAATTACTTCTCCTTTTGCTTGAAAAATAAAATTGTTTTTATTGTTATCAATATCAATGATAGTACGCTCTAATTCTGCGTTTGCCATTTGCGAAGCTACAGTGCGTTTCCAAATTAATTCGTACAATTTACGCATAGAATCGTCTGCATTTATCGAATGATTTTCAAAATGCGTCGGACGAATTGCTTCGTGCGCTTCTTGTGCAGAAGAGTTTTTATTTTTGTATTTTCTTATCTCAACATATTTGTTTCCATAAGCCGATTCTATTTCAGATTTAACAGCTGACAATGCATCATCAGACAAATTCACGCTATCTGTTCTCATATACGTGATATGTCCAGATTCGTATAATTGTTGTGCGACACGCATCGTTCTCGAAACTGAAAAACCTAATTTTCGAGATGCTTCTTGTTGTAATGTAGAAGTTGTGAAAGGTGCAGATGGTGTACGTTTTGCAGGTTTTTTCTGTAAATCGTTTACTTTAAACTCTGCTCCAATACATGTTTCTAAGAAATCTTCCGCTTCTTTTAATTTAGAAAATTCTTTTGTAAGAACTGCTTTTAATGTTTTTCCTTCGGTTGTTTCAAAAATTGCAACAAAACGATAAGAAGATACAGGAACAAATTTCTGAATTTCTTTTTCTCTCTCGACAATTAATCGAACAGAAACTGATTGTACACGACCTGCTGATAGACCTGGTTTAATTTTTTTCCATAAAATTGGAGACATTTCGAAACCAACTAAACGATCTAAAATACGACGCGCTTGTTGCGCATCAACCAAATTAATATCGATTTGACGTGGATTTTCGACAGCTTTTAGAATCGCTTTCTTTGTAATTTCATTAAAAACGATACGTTTTGTATCTTTTTTTTCTAAATCAAGAACGTTATATAAATGCCAAGATATTGCCTCACCTTCGCGATCCTCATCGGATGCTAACCAGATTGTTTCGGCTTTAGCAGATAGCTTTTTTAACTTGCTAACGACATCTTTTTTATCTGGTGTAACTTCGTAAATCGGTTTGAATTGATTTTCTATTTCGATACCCATTCCCTTTTTTGGTAAATCGACTACGTGACCAAAACTTGACTCCACGATAAAGTCTTCACCTAAAAAACCTTGAATGGTTTTAGCTTTTGCTGGGGACTCAACAATTACGAGATTCTTCGACATATTGTTTTCTTAAAAATTTCTGCAAAATTAATAACAAAAAAATGAAGCAGCCAAAAATGATTTTCAACTGCTCCGTTTTTTTTTCTATTTCATGTAAGGATTATCCTTATAAATATCTGTTCCTAGTTGACTTATTTCATCAGAATTATCATCAGAAAAACCTATAACATCTTTATATAAAACATATATTATGATATAAACTAACGGAATGGCAGCTATAATACCTATACAACACAATAAAAGCCCTACAATTATTACTCCAATACACATTAATAATACCGTAAAAAATCCACCAAAACTTTTAAAGGCTAATTTCATACTATAATTAAGTGCATCTTTAATATCTGCTGAACCAAAAATAATTAATGGAACTGCCAACATCCACATTGTAGATACTATAAAACCAGGAATAATACACAACATAAATCCAATAGACCCTACTATTTGAACAATTAATGTAACTAAAAATAAATTTAAGAATTTACCATTTTTATAATGAACAAATATATCCGAAAACTCTATATTTTGATGTAAGTCAAATTTACGCGCCATCACAAAAACACTATACAAAATTGGATATAATGCCGATGATAATAAAGTACTAATTGTTGATGAAAGTGCAAAATTAGAACTTGCAAATATATCTTTATAATATTCTTGTATTTGTACAATATCTCCACTATTCGCAATAGCTTGTATTTCTTCTTCGTCAATTTGCATAGGAAAAATTATTCCCAATAAAGAATTAATTATCCATGAAGCCACTATATAAATTATTACAGCCAAAATTGCAAAACCTGCAATTCCTTTAAAAATCTCAAATGCTTTGTCTATTATAGAACTTGCACTTACTTTAAACCCTATTTCGAGTTGTTTATTAATTTTTTCTTGTAGATTATTTTCCATTCGTTTTTTATTTTCAGAATTTGGTTTCATCAAATCTACAATAATGTTAATAAAATGCAAAAGAAAATTTTACTGCCAATATGTCACATAGTTTTATTATTTTTGCAACTTAAATATACATTTGAGAATGCATACAGAAGAAAAACATATAGACGAAGCAAGACAAGGAGAGGCTTTACTTACAGCGCCTACACGTAATGCAACTAAGAAATTATTCTTAGAAAGTTACGGTTGTCAAATGAATTTCTCCGATAGTGAGATTGTTGCATCTATTCTAAATAATGAAGGATATCAAACCACAAATAAAGTAGACGAAGCTGATCTTATCTTACTTAATACATGTTCTATTCGCGAAAAAGCGGAACAAACTGTTCGTAAACGTTTAGGAACTTTAAACGCCATCAAAAAACAAAATCCAAGTCTTAAAATTGGAGTTTTAGGTTGTATGGCGGAACGATTGAAACATAAATTTTTAGAAGAAGAACATTTAGTCGATATTGTTGTTGGACCAGATGCTTACCGCGATTTACCTAATTTACTTAACGAAGTAGAAGATGGTCGTGATGCTGTAAATGTACAATTATCAAAAGAAGAAACGTATGCCGAAATTTCTCCTGTTCGTTTAGGTGGAAATGGTGTTACAGCTTTTGTTACGATAACTCGTGGTTGCGATAATATGTGTACATTTTGTGTTGTTCCTTTTACACGTGGTCGTGAGCGTTCTCGTGATCCACATTCTATCTTGAATGAATGTAAAGAATTAGCAGAAAGCGGATACAAGGAAATCACACTTTTAGGTCAAAACGTAGATTCATACTTATGGTATGGTGGAGGACCAAAAAAGGATTTCAAAAATGCAACGGATATTCAGAAAGCAACTGCTGTAGATTTTAGTCATTTATTAGACATGGTTGCGACGCAGATTCCTAATGTACGTTTACGTTTTTCTACGTCAAATCCACAAGATATGGAAGAAAGCGTATTAGAAATGATGGCGAAACACGACAACATTTGTAAATATATTCACTTACCAGTTCAATCAGGTTCTACAACCGTTTTAGAACGTATGAATCGTCAACACACGCGCGAGGAATATTTTGAATTAATTGATAAAATTCGTCGTATCGTACCAGACTGTGCATTGTCACATGATATGATTGCCGGTTTCTGTGGAGAAACAGAAGAAGAACACCAAGATACTTTGTCGTTGATGGAACATGTGAAATATGATTTCGGTTATATGTTTGCTTATTCGGAACGACCAGGAACACCAGCACACAAAAAGATGGCTGATGATGTTTTACCAGAAGATAAAAAACGTCGTTTACAAGAAATCATTACAATGCAACAAAAACATTCTGCAGAACGCATGAATAGTTATGTTGGAAAAGTACACGAAGTACTAATTGAAGGAAACTCAAAACGTGACGAAAATTTCTGGTACGGACGTAATTCTCAAAATGCAGTATTAGTTTTCCCAAAAGTAGAAGGAACTAAAGTTGGTGACTTTGTAAACGTAAAAGGAAATAGTTGTACAACAGCTACTATAATTGGCGAAATGGTTTCAGCTTAAAACATTTATGTCTATTGTTTTTTTTTAATGAATAATTGAAAAAAAACTTGACGAATTTTAAAAAACTATAAAAAATGGATTCTTTACAAACTATTAAACAACGTTTTGGAATCATTGGAAATAATGTAGTCTTGAATCGCGCAATAGAAAAAGCGATTCAAGTTGCACCTACCGACATCTCCGTTTTAGTAATCGGAGAAAGCGGTGTTGGTAAAGAATTTTTTCCAAAAATTATTCATAATCAATCTGCTCGTAAACACAATGCTTACATTGCTGTAAACTGTGGTGCGATACCAGAAGGAACAATTGATTCTGAATTATTTGGACACGAAAAAGGTGCATTTACAGGAGCTACACAATCCCGAAAAGGTTATTTTGAAGTTGCCGATGGCGGAACAATTTTTTTAGATGAAGTAGGAGAATTACCGTTATCAACACAAGTTCGTTTGCTACGTATTTTAGAGTCAGGTGAATTTATGAAAGTTGGTTCTTCTGAGCTTCAAAAAACAAATGTTCGTGTTGTTGCTGCTACCAATGTAAAATTGATAGAAGCTGTAGAAAAAGGTAAATTTAGAGAAGATTTATATTATCGTCTAAATACAATTCAAATTGATATTCCACCTTTGCGCGAACGTAAGGAAGACATCAACTTATTGTTCAGAAAATTTGCTTCAGATTTTGCAAATAAATACAGAATGCCACATATAGAGCTTTCTCCAGAAGCTCAAAATTATATTGCAAATTACTCTTGGCCTGGAAATATTCGTCAATTAAGAAATTTTGCAGAACAAGTTTCAGTTGTAGAAAAAGAACGTGTGATTTCATTAGAAAAAATAATGGAATTACTACCTAATAACTCTACAATGTTAACTGTAACCAATAAAAAAGATAAAAATTCTTCTGATTTTATGGAACGTGAACTTTTATTTAAAGTTTTACTGGACATGAAAAAAGACTTGAATGATTTGCGTGCTTTAACTTTAGATTTGATAAAACACAAAGATTCTGATGATTTTAATGGCAATACACAAGAATTAATACAACGAGTTTATCAAGAACAAGACGAAAATCAACACGATTTTACGCCAAATTCTTATAATTTAGTTCCAGCGGTTAATACTCCAAAACCAACGTATCAACCACCTCAATACGATTATTCTGATGATGTGTATGATGTTAGTCCAATTGAAGAACCGGAATCTCTTTCATTACAAGATAATGAAAAGGAAATGATTAAATTAGCCTTGGAAAAACACAAAGGAAAACGAAAAATGGCAGCAGACGAATTAGGTATTTCCGAACGTACGTTGTACCGTAAAATAAAACAATATCATTTATAACATGAATCGATTAAAATTTTTAGCATTATCCGTTTTTGCTATTTTTACGTTATCAGGTTGTGGATCTATGTCGGGAGGCTATTCGCTTTCTGGTGCGGCAATTCAACCCGATTGGCAAACAATTTATGTTGCTACTTTTCCTAATTATGCACCACAACAAAATCCGACTTTAAGTCAAGATTTAACAATTGCAATACAAGATATTTTTAGAAGTAGAACAAAATTAAAATTAAACTCGAACGAGAATTCTGACTTAATTATAGAAGGAGAAATTTCTGGTTATGAGGTTGTTCCACAGGCTATTCAAAGTAATGACATCGCAGCTGAAAATAAATTAACTATTTATGTAAAAGTTCGTTATATCAACAATAAAGACGAGTCTAAAAATTATGAACGTACTTTTTCTGCTTTTTATCCATATAACGGAAACGAAATATTGAGCAATGTAGAACCTAATATTGTTCCTAAAATTATCGACGATATTCGCGATCAAGTATTTGCTTCTATTGCGATGGATTGGTAAAATTTAACTTAAATTTGAGTAATGACGAGAATTGAATATTTAGTAGCACATCCGTACGAGGTAGATAAATCGGATATACCACTTCTAAAAAAAGAAGTCGAAAAATATCCTTATTTCTACACTTTGCGCGCACTATTGCTTTATGGTTTGAAGAAAGAAAATCATCCTTCATTTGAGGATTATTTAAACAAAACTTCTATCCACAGCAGTAATCGTGTTGATTTGTATCATTATATCAATTCGAAACCACTTCCTAAAGAAGAAAAAAATGTAGAAAATATACATAAAAATTCTTCAAAGGAAGATACAATCGAGCAAAAAAATGAGTCTATTCATCAAGAAGAATTAAAGGATGAATTAAAAGACAATCGTTTAGAAATTGAGCCTATTTCTCAAATTGAAGAAGAAAACATCAATAACGATTTTGTAGATGAAATGATTGAAAATGATACCGAAGAATCTGAATTGAGAACAGATCATGTGGTTGAAATTATTTCGGATGAAGAATTGGATCAAGTTGCAGAAATGACAACCGAAGTTGTGGAAACCTATAAATTAGCACCTCAAACATCAGTTCAAGAAATTGAAAATGCAGTGCAACAAACTTCTGGAATAGAAATTTCTGTTGAAAAACCTCAACCAGAAGAAAAAAATACAATTCTAGAAACGGAAAAAGATAATTTAACTGAAATATCAAAACCTATCGTTATTATTGAAGAAATTATTTCAGAAGAAAAAGACGTTATCGAGCAAGAAGCTTCTATAATTGAAAAGAAAGAAAACAATAATTTGGATAAAGAATCGTTTTCTTTTTCGGATTGGTTAAAAAAAGTTCCTTCACAATCAAAAGACAAAAAAACGATTGAAGCAGAACAAGAAACTGCAGAAAGAGAAATAAAATATAAATTGATTGATGACTTTTTAGAAAAAAATCCAAAAATAATCCCGATGAAAAAAACGGATATTACACCTATCCAAGTTTCATCAAATTTCAGTCACAATAGCGAAGAATATTCGGATTTGATGACCGAAACTTTAGCTCAAATTTACATTGAGCAAAAAAAATATGATAAAGCAATTAAAGCTTATAAGATATTAATTTTGAAATATCCAGAAAAAAATAGTTTATTTGCAAATCGAATTAAAGGAATTGAAAATTTAAAAAACTCTAAATAATAAAATGGGACTATTTCAGTTTTTCATGGTTATTATCATGATTTTATGCGTATTGTTGGTATTAGTAGTTTTATCTCAAAACCCTAAAGGAGGAGGATTATCTTCTACTTTTGGAGGTGGTGGAGGAAGCCAAATGTTTGGAGTTCAAAGAACAAACAAATTCTTAGACAACACAACATGGGGATTATTTATCGCTATTATTGTTTTAATCGTTGGAGCAGGTGTAACACACGAAAATCCAAACGCGTTAAAACCGATTAAACCAAATGTAACAGCGCCAGCTAACAACTTACCAACACAACCAGCAGCTAACGGTGCAGCACAATTACCAGCGCAGCCTGCACAACCAACAAAATAATTATTTATTTTACATAACTAAGCCTCACAATTTTGTGAGGCTTTTTTTGTTTATATTAATATATTATGACTAATTTAGACAATAAATCATTTATGAAAACACATATATACTTTTTCTTTCTTTTAATTTCATTTACGATAGGCTGTAGCCAACAAAAAAATATTATGGTAATTCCAGGCTCAGAAATAAATATTTTAAGAAGCACTATTTTAGAGGAAAGTTGTAAAAAAGAATTACAAGTTTTTACAAATATGGATGATTATAATACGTTTCAATTATCGTTAGTAAAACCTGGTCAAAGAAATCCTCCTTTAAATATTATTGATTTTTCTACAAAAAATGTTGCTGTAATTTGTAAACAAAACATCGGAAATTATCATATTTCAGAAATAAATTCTATTTCGAAAAAAAATACTTTAAAATTAATATTAAACGAAGATCAAGATCTCACAAATACAGATAATTTATTAATAATAGAAATTCCTAAAAAAATAGTTTATTTAACACTTGAATTATAAAATTTTAACACTTGAATTATAACACATTATGAAGAAAACATCTATCATTTTAACTTTACTTTTAGGTTGTTCAACCGCTTTTGGACAACAGAATTATTGGAAAGAAATTAATCAAAGAAATGTAAACTCTACCAATTTAGTTGATCGCTCTAGTACACCAAAAGCGTATAAATTATTTACACTTAATATTGATAATTTATTAAACGATTTAAACCAAGTAAAAGGCAAATCTGCTGGTCATATTGTTAATATTCCGAATGAAAATGGGGAAGTAACAAAATATGCTGTTGAAGAGGCGTCTATTATGGCGCCTAAATTGCAAGAAAAATTCAATACAATCAAATCTTATGTAGGAAAATCTGTTGACGGAAAATCTTCTATTCGATTTAGCTATTCTCCGTATCATGGTTTTAGTGCTATGATTCAGAAAGGACATCAAGTTTCTTATATTGATGCCTATACAGAAGATTTATCGACTTATATCTCTTACAGCAGACAAAATGTGGATGATAATATTAATTTCACTTGCCATACAGACGATGTTCAACAACAAAATCTAATCAACCAGATTACAGATAATGCACCTATTAATAAAACCGCTAATGATGGAAAATTAAGAAAATATCGTTTAGCTTTAGCTACTACTATAGAATACTCAAGGTATCATATAAACAAAGCAGGGTTACAATCTGGTACTGATGAAGAAAAATTAGCTGCTGTTCTATCTGCTATTAACGTTGCTATGACACGCGTAAATGGTGTTTACGAAAAAGAGTTTGGTGTTACTATGGAATTAGTTGAAAATAATGATAAAATTGTTTTCATTAAAACTGATGAGTATACAAACAATAGTGGAGGTGCTATGTTAAAAGAAAATCAAACTGTTTTAGATAGAGAAATTGGAACTGCTAATTATGATGTTGGTCACGTATTTTCTACTGGAGGTGGAGGTGTTGCCTATTTACAAAGCCCTTGTAGTACTAGTAAAGCTGGAGGTGTAACAGGATTAGGTGCTCCTATTAATGATCCTTTTTATATCGATTATGTAGCACATGAAATGGGTCATCAGTTCGGAGCTCCTCATACTTTTAACAATTCATGTGGAAATAACCGTTCAGGTGCAACAGCTGTAGAACCTGGAAGTGGAAGTACAATTATGGCGTATGCAGGAATATGTCCTCCTAATGTCCAAAATAATAGTGACCCTTATTTTTCTACTGTAAGTGTTAATAATATATATAATTTTATTAAATCTGCAAGTGGAAGTTGTTCAGTAAATACCGACTCAGGAAATAATGAACCTATTATTGAAGTTTCTAAATTATCTCACAACATTCCTCACTCAACAGCATTTATATTAGAAGCTACAGCAACTGATCTTGATGGAGATGCATTAACATACAATTGGGAGCAAACAGATACTCAAATAGCTACGCAACCACCTGTATCTACAAATACGGGAGGACCAACTTTTAGATCTCTAAATCCAACAACTGAAGGTTATAGATATTTTCCTAATTTACAGTCTATTGTAGCAGGAAAATTAACTTTAGATACAAATCCAGCTCCAATGAACTGGGAAGTTATTCCAAGCGTTGCTCGTACTTTAAAGTTTTCTATTTTAGCAAGAGATAACAATCCTAAAGGAGGACAAACAGATCGTAAAAACCTTACTTTAGTTGTAAAGAATGTAGGTCCATTCAAAGTTACTTCGCAATCAATCACTGAAAATTGGAAACAAGACAACTCTGCTACAATCAATTGGGATGTTGCAGGAACAGATGCAAATGGAATTGATACACAAAACGTGAAGATTTTATTATCAGTAGATGGCGGACAAAAGTTTGATTATGTTTTAGCAGAAACAGTTCCTAATAATGGTTCTTATACATTTACGGTTCCTGCTGGATTAGGAATTACTGATAAAGCTAGAATTATGATTAAAGCTATTGATAACGTTTTCTTAGCTGTTAACTCTGCTAATTTTTCTATAGAAAGTTCTTTAGCTACAAATGAAATAAAAGGAAAAGATTTAGCGACTATTTCTCCAAATCCATCAAATGGAATCATTAATTTAGATTTTGCAAAATCAGTTACAACAGGTAAAATTACAGTTACAGATTTGGCTGGAAGATCAGTTTATGTAAATAAATTAAATTCTTCAAAATCTCAACAAATTAATTTGACTAATTTAACAAACGGAGTTTATATCATTTCAATCGAATCTGATGGACAAACTTTCACTAAAAAATTAATTATCAAAAAATAAGAATTGCTCATAATGCACTTCTATGCCAAGTTGTCTGACAGCTTGGCATTTTTATTTTTAATGATTTAAATTAACCAATCCATAATGGCAGAAATAGAGTATTGGCACGTTTTTCGTTGAATAAAAAGCAACAATTAAATAAAAATAAAAAATATAAATATGTCACAATTAAACATTAAACCATTAGCAGACAGAGTTGTTATTGAGCCAGCTCCAGCAGAAACTAAAACAGCATCAGGAATTATTATTCCAGATTCTGCAAAAGAAAAACCACAAGAAGGTATTGTAGTTGCAGTTGGAAACGGTAAAAAAGATGAGCCAATGACTGTTGCAATTGGAGATAAAGTACTTTACGGAAAATATTCTGGAACAGAATTAAAATTAGAAGGTAAAGATTACTTAATCATGCGTGAGGCTGATATTTTAGCAATTATTTAATTGCTCTAGGTTTTAAGCTTTATGCTATAAGCTATGAGAAATTTTAAGAAATATGATATTTGGAAATTAAGTCATCAATTAACATTGACGATTTATACAATTTCAAATTCTTTTCCGAAAGATGAAACTTATAATCTTGTTAGTCAAATTAGACGATCAACACTTTCAATTCCTACAAATATAGCAGAAGGTTGTGGAAGAAATAGCGACAAAGAATTTAATCAATTCTTAAATATAGCATTAGGATCAGCTACTGAAACCGAATATTTGATTTTGTTAGCAAAAGATTTAAATTACTTAAATGAAGAAAATTATCTCTTATTAGATCAACAAATCAATACAATAAAAAGTAAAATTTATACGCTTAAAAATAAATTAATCCAGCAGTAAAAAAGCATAAAGCTTTAAGCTTACTGCCTAAAACATTACAAAAATGGCAAAAGATATTAAATTCGATATTGAATCAAGAGACGCTTTAAAAAGAGGTGTTGATGCATTAGCAAATGCAGTTAAAGTAACTTTAGGACCAAAAGGTCGTAACGTAGTTTTAGAAAAATCTTTCGGTGCTCCACACGTAACTAAAGATGGAGTTTCTGTTGCAAAAGAAATCGAATTAGAAGATCCAATCGAGAACTTAGGTGCTCAGATGGTAAAAGAAGTTGCATCAAAAACAAATGATGTAGCGGGTGACGGGACTACAACTGCAACGGTTTTAGCGCAAGCTATCGTTCGCGAAGGGTTGAAAAACGTTGCTGCTGGTGCAAATCCTATGGATTTGAAACGTGGTATTGATAAAGCTGTAATTTCTATCGTTGCTAACTTAAAAGAGCAATCTCAAGAAGTTGGAGATACATCAGAAAAAATAAAACAAGTTGCTTCTATTTCTGCAAATAATGACGAAACAATCGGTTCATTAATCGCAGAAGCTTTTTCTAAAGTAGGAAAAGAAGGTGTAATTACTGTAGAAGAAGCAAAAGGAACAGAAACTTATGTTGACGTTGTAGAAGGAATGCAATTCGATCGTGGATTTCAATCGCCATACTTCGTTACAAATGCAGATAAAATGATTGCTGAATTAGAGAATCCTTACATTTTATTATGTGAGAAAAAAATCTCTAACTTACAAGAAATCTTACCTTTATTAGAGCCAGTTGCTCAATCAGGTCGTCCATTCTTAATCATTTCTGAAGAAGTTGAAGGTCAAGCTTTAGCTACTTTAGTTGTAAACCGTTTAAGAGGTTCTTTAAAAATTGCTGCTGTTAAAGCACCAGGTTTTGGAGACCGTAGAAAAGCAATGTTACAAGATATCGCTATTTTAACAGGTGGTACAGTGATTTCTGAAGAACAAGGAATTACTTTAGAAACTGCTACTTTAGAAATGTTAGGTACAGCAGAAAGAGTTTCTATCGACAAAGACAATACAACTATTGTTAACGGAGCTGGAGATCAAGAACAAATCAAAAACAGAGTGAACCAAATCAAAGCACAAGTAGAAACAACTACTTCTGACTATGATCGTGAGAAATTACAAGAGCGTTTAGCTAAATTAGCTGGTGGTGTTGCTGTATTGTACGTTGGTGCTGCTTCTGAGGTTGAAATGAAAGAGAAAAAAGACCGTATCGATGATGCTTTACATGCAACTCGTGCTGCTGTAGAAGAAGGTATTATTGCTGGTGGTGGTGTTGCTTTTGTTAGAGCTTTAGGTAATTTATCTAACATTGATACAACAAATGCTGACGAAGCTACAGGTATCAAAATTGTAACGCGTGCAGTAGAAGAGCCATTACGCCAAATCGTACATAACGCTGGTGGAGAAGGTTCTGTAGTTGTTGCAAAAGTAAAAGAAGGAACAGGAGATTTCGGATACAATGCAAAAACTGACGAATACGTAAACATGATAGAGGCTGGAGTTATAGATCCTACTAAAGTTGCGCGTGTTGCATTAGAAAACGCTGCTTCTGTTGCAGGTATGTTAATTACAACTGAAGCTGTAGTTACAGAAATTAAAAAAGATGAGCCTGCTATGCCAATGGGTGGCGGAATGCCAGGAATGATGTAATCATCAACTCATAAAAATATAAATTAAAAAGAGTAGTAATCATTGATTACTACTCTTTTTTTGTTTTAAAAATTTTTTGTGTTAAAGCAAAAAGCCACTCAGAAAACAGAACGATCTTTTACATTTAAAAATTTATATCATATATTTACAATCAATTAACACAAAACACTATGTACCAAGATTATAAAGTTGGCGAACACAAAGCAAACAAAGGATTACGAATAGCAAATTATTTCATAGATTTAGCCACAGTAGTTATTATTCTAATTATTATAATAACAGTAATTTATCTTGTACTAGAATTATTTGCCATCAATTTTTCTGAAGACAATATAATACTTGATTTATTAATGTATTTAGGCTTTGTTGGAGTTTATTTTTTAATGGAAGTCATTACAAAAGGTCGTTCTGTCGGAAAATTTATAACAGGTACAAAAGTAGTGATGATTGATGGAAGTGAGCCTTTAGCAAAAAATTATTTAATTCGTAATTTATGTCGATTAATACCTTTTGACCAACTATCTTTTTTATTCGGGGGTGGATTTCATGATACAATTTCGAAAACTACAGTTGTCAATAAAAAAGCGTTTGAAGCCGATTTATCACAACAAGACAGTATTGAAAGTCTTGGAAAGACAGAGATTGAGTAATTTTTTATAAAAAAATTACCATTCAAAATCTAGCGAAAAAATAATTTATGTAAAAAATCATTGTTTTTTCTGCGTATTACTTCGCAAAAAAGGCTATTTATTAATACCTTTGTAATGAAATTATATTTTTGAAAAATGGAAAAACAACCTCAAGAGGTAGTATTAATTGGTGCTGGAATAATGAGTGCTACATTGAGCATACTTCTTAAAAAAATAAACCCGGCAATTAAAATTTCTGTTTTCGAAAAATTAGACAAGATTGGATTTGAAAGTTCTGATGCTTTCAATAATGCTGGTACGGGTCACTCTGCTTTTTGTGAATTAAATTATACACCAATTGACAAAAATGGAGTTGTTAACATTGATAAAGCAATAAATATTGCAAAACAATTTGAAACTTCGAAAGAGTTTTGGTCTTACTTAGTTGAAAATAATTACGTTTCTTCTCCAGAAAAATTTTTACGCCCAACTCCACACATGTCTTTTGTTTGGGGAGATGACGATGTAAATTTCTTGAAAAAACGTTACGAAAAACTATCACAACATCCTTTATTTAAAGAAATGGAATATTCTGAAGATTTTGCAAAAATCAAAGAATGGTCTCCATTAATTGTAGAAGGTAGAACTTCTGGTGAAAAGGTTGCTGCAACACACATGAATTTAGGTACTGATGTTAATTTTGGAGAATTAACACGCCAAATTTTTAAAGGTCTTTTAGCTAAAAACGAAATTACATTAGAAACTGAACACGAGGTAAAAGATTTAACTCGTTTAAGTAATGGAAAATGGGCTATTAAAGTGAAAGATTTAAAATCAGGAAATAATAAATCTGTTAATGCAGATTTTGTATTTATTGGTGCTGGTGGTGGTGCAATTTTATCTTTACAGAAATCTGGTATTCCAGAAGCCAAAAAATTTGGAGGCTTCCCAGTTGGTGGACAATGGTTAATTTGTCAAAATGAAGAAGTAATCAAAAAACATCATGCAAAAGTTTATGGAAAAGCAAAAATTGGTGCTCCACCAATGTCTGTACCTCACTTAGATACACGTGTTATTGATGGTAAACAATCATTGTTATTTGGACCATTTGCTACTTTTTCTACAAAATTCTTAAAATATGGATCAAACTGCGATTTATTAAAATCTGTAAACTTAGGTAATGTAGGTTTTTTAATGAATTGTGGAATCAACAATATAGATTTAACAAAATATTTGATTGAGCAAGTCATGTTATCAAAAGCTCAGAAAATAGAATCATTAAGAGAATATTATCCCGAAGCTAGAATCGAAGATTGGTTTGAACAAACAGCTGGTCAACGAGTACAAGTTATCGAAAATCAAAATGGAAAAGGTGTTTTAAAATTTGGTACTGAAATCGTAACATCTCAAGATGGATCAATTTCTGCCTTATTAGGCGCTTCTCCTGGTGCATCTACATCTGTAAGTGCTATGCTTGATTTATTAGGACAATGTTTCCCTGTGTTGATGAATGAATGGAATCCACTTATCAAAGAAATGATTCCTTCTCATGGAGAGGATTTAGCAAAAGTAGAATTAGTTGATGCTTCTAGAGCACGTACAACTAAAGTACTTAAAATTTTAGATTAACAAATAGATTTACAACTATATAAATCCTGATAATTTAGTTTATCAGGATTTTTTTTATGATTAATCATAAAAAAAAGGTTTAAGAACTTAATCTTAAACCTTTCTTATTCTTTTTCCGAACATTTTAGCTTAGTCTTCGCTTTTCATAATTTCGTATTCAACTTGCATCACACCTGTATTTGTGTGACCAATTTCGCTGAATGCTGCTTGACTTAAGTCTAAAACTCTAGATTTAGCATATGGACCTCTGTCGTTGATTTCTACAACCACAGATTTACCGTTTCTGATATTCGTAACTTTTACTTTTGTACCAAATGGTAAAGACTTATGGGCAGCAGTTAGTTCATCTTTGTCATACTTTTCACCACTTGCTGTCTTGCGTCCGTGGAATTTGCCTCCATACCAAGAAACAACTCCTGTTGATATTTCATGAGCAGTGCTCTCTAAAATGTCTTCAACCTTTTTTTCATCTTCCACTGATAATGTATCTTTTTTGATGGTATCATTATCAATTTCTTCACTAAACCTTTTCTCTGAAACTGGCATAATAATTGTATCATTCTTACCAGCGTCTTTAAAAATTTTACCATCAGCGTTTGCTATTGGAAAAATCATTAACAAAGCTATAAAAGCTGTAATGCTTTTCGTCATCCTTTAGATATTTTCTGATTACGTTGCAAATTTACGAGTAGAAATGCCTTCTTATTTAGAATTATTCTAATCGATTGATTTCTAATCTTTTTTTCCTTCCAACCAAGCAATATCAGTACAACACAGCGATTTGTTAATTAATTGTTAAATTAAAGTCAATATCACAATAATTTTGGCTATTATCCATTTAAATCGTTTTTATTGCTAAAAATCACTGATTTATGTATTTTAAAGATTTAGTGAATTTTATTCAAATAGGTAACAAAAAAGGTAACAAAAAAGGTAAAACTAGTCTAGTTTTACCTTTTCTTAATTTTTAAGTGATTAAAAATCAATTATAAACTTGCTAAAATCTCTTTTACTTTAGCTGAAATTAACTTTCCTTCTGCTTTACCAGCAAGTTTAGATGAAGCTGCTCCCATCACCTTTCCCATATCTTTAGGAGAAGTGGCACCAACTTCTGCAACAATGTCTTGTATTGCTACAGTTAATTCTTCATCTGTTAACTGTGCAGGTAAAAATTGTTGAATAACTTCTGCTTGCGCTAACTCTTTTTCTGCTAACTCTTTTCTATCATTTGCTTCAAATTGTTCTGCAGCTTCTTTGCGCTGTTTTACTAATTTTTGCAATAGAGCAATTTCTTGATCTTCCGATAATTCGCTACCAGCTCCAGATGTTTTTGCTAATAATAATTCAGATTTTACAGCTCTTAAAGCTTCTAAGGCAATTGTATTTTTAGCTTTCATAGCCTCTTTTAATTGCCCCATTATTTGGGTTTCTAAATTCATGAGTTTTGCTTTTAGACTACAAATTTAAGACAAAAAAAGGCTCATCACAAAAGTGATGAACCTTTTCTATAATAAGAATATATTTTACGAGTGACTATAATTAATCTACATTATCGTGTAAAAAATTATTTGGTCGAATTTGTGTATCGTTATTACGATTTGTTCCGACAGAGAAATCTGATGATTGATTCTCATTACGGTCTGCCAAATTAAGTCCTTGACGCTTGTAAGCTGGTATAGCTTCGTATTCGTCTACTTGAGAATTAGTCATCGTATTGTTAAATTTAAAATTAAATTGTTTCAATCGATTTCTTCTTTCCTCAATCACATTATTCAAATCGCTATCCGTAGATTGTTCTATTGGTTTGCTAAACGGATCAACTTCTATTGCTACTTGCTGCTCTTCTGAAGAGGCTGTATTTGCATAATTAGTTGAAGTTTGAGTTTGATCAATATTAAACGTTTCTGATTTTGGTGCTTGATAACCTGAATAATTATTTTGTGGATAATTAGACTGTTCCGAAGCAACTGGATTAGAATATGAATTATATGTTTGATTAGTTGGCGCTTGATTTGTCGGTTCTTGAGGACGATTAAAATCTGATTTTAAACGTGGTTCGAAATCATCGTATGATTTTTTATCTTGAATTGGCTCTTCATCAAGCTCATCTAAAACATATCTTTTTGGCGAATCATCATTCAATGATTGTGTTGGCGCATTGTGATATGATTGATTATAATCTTGGTTTGTATCTGCCTGACGATATGTATTTGTTGGTGTTTCTGGCGTTTGATTTTGTTGTGGAGCAGAATTCGATGTCGAATTATTAGATCTACCAAAATCTAGTGTCATTGGTTTTACACGATTAACAAATGGTTGGTCAACAGATAATGTTTTATTTATTGGTTGTTCTTCTTCTAAAGTATGAACAATTTTTTGTTCTTCTTTACCTGTATATGTTTGATCTTCTGTAGGAAAACCTGTCGCAACAACAGTTACAGAAATTTCGTCTCCTAAATCTAGCTCTTCACCAATACCCATAATAATGTTGGCGCTGTTACCAGCTTCTTGTTGAATGTAGTCGTTGATTACTCCAATTTCATCCATTGTAATTTCGTTATTACCAGATAAAATTAACAACAATACATTGCGAGCTCCTGTAATTTTATTGTTATTAAGTAATGGTGAATCTAAAGCTGCAGAAATTGCATCTTTTGCTTTATTTTCTCCAGAACCTCTTGCAGATCCCATGATTGCTGTACCAGAATTTTTAAGTACTGTACGCGCATCACGTAAATCGATATTCATAGCATAATGTTGTGTAATAACTTCTGCTATACCTTTGGCTGCAGTTGTTAAAACCTCATCTGCTTTAGAGAATCCGTTTTTGAAACCTAAGTTTCCGTATAATTCACGTAATTTATCGTTGTTAATAACGATTAATGAATCAACATTTTTTCTTAAATTTTCGATACCTTTTTCAGCTTGTTCCAACCTCATTCTTCCTTCGAAAAAGAATGGCGCTGTTACAATACCTACTGTTAAGATATCCATTTCTTTGGCGATACCTGCAATTACTGGAGCAGCTCCAGTTCCTGTTCCTCCACCCATTCCGGCTGTTATAAAAACCATTTTAGTACCTTCGTCTAAAACTGCTTTTACTTCTTCCATACTTTCTATTGCAGCTTGCTCTCCCACTTCTGGGTTTGCACCTGCACCTAATCCTTCGGTAATAGCTTGTCCTAATTGAATTCTTGTCGGAACTGGACTATTTGCCAAAGCTTGTGAATCTGTATTACAAATCACGAATTGTACACCCGCGATTCCTTGTTCAAACATGTAGTTTACAGCATTGCTACCTCCACCTCCTACACCGATTACTTTGATCGCTTGGGAGCGACTTTTCGGCAAGTTGAACACAATATCTCCTGTTAACATATCACTCATATTCTTCTTATTAAATTGGTTCGTAATTTATTTGGTTATATTCTTATTATTCTGTTTCGTTGATCATTTGAATGAATTTATCTGTCCATTTTGAAAAGAAATTTTTCTTTTCTGGTTTAGATTTAGTTGCTTTTTTATCACCAACTTCTTCGTCTAATAATTCATCTACACTATTTTCTCGTTTTGGTCTTTCGATTGGTTTTTCTACCTCAACTTCTATTTCTTGTACAATCTTTTTTTGTTCTGGGCGAATACCGATTTCAATTTCAGATTGATTGTTTAAATTATTAATAACAGGTGTTTCAAAAATTTCTCTTTGATAGTTAGATTCTAATTCTTCTAAACCTTTCATCAATAATCCGACAGATGTAGCATATTCTGGTCCAGAAATCTCTTCTGCTTTTGCACCAACAATATGTTCGTTAGAGTAACCAATACGCACATCCATTCCTGTTACATATTCTGTTAATTGACGAATATGTTTTAGTTTTGATCCTCCTCCTGTTAATACAATTCCTGCAATCAATTTTTTATTTTGATCTTCGCAACCGTAATTTTTTAATTCTAAATAAACTTGTTCTAAAATTTCTTGAACACGTGCATGAATTATTTGTGATAATCTTTTTAACGATATTTCTTTTGCTTCACGTCCTTTTAATCCTGGAATTGAAACGATTTCTGATTCTTTATTTTCTCCCGGCCAAGCAGATCCAAATTTTTCTTTTAGAGCTTCGGCTTGTTTTCCGATAATAGAGCATCCTACTTTTATATCATCTGTAATTACATTTCCTCCGAAAGGAATTACTGATGTATGACGAATAATATTGTCTTTGAAAATTGCAATATCTGTTGTTCCACCTCCTATATCAATCAAAGCAACTCCTGCTTCTTTTTCTTCCTCGCTAAGTGCCGCACTAGATGATGCAATTGGTTCTAAAGTAATGCTAGCCAAACGCAAACCAGCAGCTTTTACACAACGTGCAATATTTCGGATAGATGAAACTTGCCCTACAACAACATGAAAATTAGCCTCCAAACGACTTCCGTACATTCCGATTGGTTCTCTAATTTCACCTTCGTTATCTACTTTAAAATCTTGAGGAAGTACATGGATAATTTCTTCTCCTGGTAACATAACCAATTTATAAACTTGATTTGTTAATAGTTTTAGATCATTATCATCAATAACATCTTCAGAATTAGTACGTGTAATATAATCACTGTGTTGTAAACTACGAATATGTTGTCCAGCAATACCTACAGTAACATCTGTAATTTTTATACCAGATGCACGTTCAGCTTTTTCTATTGCTTCTTTTATAGAATTAATGGTTTGTGTAATATTGTTTACAACACCTCTGTGCACACCCAAACTTTTGGCTTGTCCGTGACCAAGAATTTCTATTTTTCCATTTTCATTTTTTCTTCCGACTAGCGCTACAATCTTAGTAGTCCCTATGTCTAGACCAACTGCAATGTTACTATTGTTCTCCATTTTTTATACGTTTGGTTGCTACAACTTGATTGACAAATTTTAAGCTTAACTTTTCATAATCTCCAGTTCCGATATAATCGATGTATTGATTATAGAACAACTTTAGGTTATGTAACTTTTGTTCAAAATTGTTTAATGTTCCTAATTCTATGTAATAATTTCCTGTGTTAACTATTAAATTATATGAACGTTGTCCTACTTTTTGAACTGCAATGATATGATTTTTCAATAAATCGTCTGCTTTTAAAGCTTGTACAAATTTACTTAATTCCTCATATTCATTCGGTTTTACATCTCCAGAGACTAAAATTACATTTGCCGAACTTAATTTTGATAAAGGCATTTTAGTTCCTTTTTCTGTCAAATAAAATTCATTTTTCGGCGCACTAATTCGAGCTACTGCCTTATTTGCTTTAATATCAAGTCGTAAATGTCCGTTGATATCTTTACTTACTTGTACAGAATCAACATATGGGCTTTTACTTACTTTTTCTTCTATTTTTTTTACGTCAACTTCGCTCAACGTTTGTTTTAAGATGTCTTTATCATCTTTGTTAATCACTTCTCTTATCACACTATCGTTGATAAAATAGTTTTCAACTGGCTGAACAAAAGCCACGTCCAATTTTTCCACTTTACGTGAAGCATTATGAATTACAGTAAAACTTATTAAAGCAATAAGCAATGCAACTCCAAAAACCACTTTTATGATTTTTAATTTACGCTTCACCTAACCATTTTTTAATTGGTTTAACAATTGTATCAATATTACCTGCTCCAAGAGTTAAAAGTACATCAAAATCTTGTTTTTTGATATGCTCTAAACTATCAGCTAATGAAGATACTATTTTTTCTTTTAAATCTACCTTTTCTAACAACCAATTTGAAGTTACACCTTCGATTGGTAGCTCTCTTGCAGGATAAATATCCAACAAAATAAGGCTATCTAATTGACTTAAACTTGTTCCGAATTCATCTACAAAATCACGCGTACGTGTAAATAAATGTGGTTGAAAAACTCCTAACACTTTTTTACCTGGATATAATTCGCGAACTGAACGAATTGCAGCATCTAATTCTGTTGGATGATGTGCATAATCGTCAATGTAAATTTTACCATTAATCTCGAAACGATTAAAACGTCTTTTTACTCCAACAAAAGTTGTCAACGCTTCTTTTATTTTATCGTGCGAAATCCCCATGTAATCTGCTACAGCCAAAGCTGCAACTGCGTTTTCCATGTTGTGATGTCCTGGTAATAAAATACCAATATCTGTCAGCACTCCATTTGGTGTATTTACATCAAACACATAGTGCCCGTCTATAATTCTTACATTGTGCGCATCGTAATCTGCATCCAAATTAACACCGTAAGTCAACGCATTATCAAATGGTAAGCCTTTGTGAACAAATAATTTTTCTTCTACAATTGCTGCAAATTCTTGAAACGATTTTTTTACCTCATCACGTTCTCCATAAATATCCAAATGATCTGCATCATCACTCGTAATAATAGCTAATTTGGGAGATAATCTTAAAAAAGAACGATCAAATTCGTCTGCTTCTGCAACTGTATATTTAGAACCATTTAAGATGATATTAGAATCATAATTCTCTGCAATTCCACCTAAAAACGCTGTTGATTCTACATTCGCAACTTTTAGAATATGTCCTAAAATAGACGAAGTCGTTGTTTTACCATGTGTTCCCGCTACACCAATATTGTAGGTATGTTTGGTAATTTCACCTAAAACTTCAGAACGCTTCATTACTTTAAAATCATTTGCTAAAAAATAATTTAACTCTACATGATCTTTTGGTACCGCTGGCGTATAAATTACCAACGTATTTTCTTGGTTAATTCCTGTTGGAATTAAATCGATGTTATCTTCGAAATGAATATTAATTCCTTCAGCAATCAAATCAGTTGTTAGCTCAGTTTGCGTTTTGTCGTAACCAGCCACATCTTTCCCGATTGATTTGAAAAAACGTTCCAAAGCACTCATTCCGATTCCTCCTGCACCGATGAAATAATAATATGTTTTATCTAAAATATTCATTTATAATAAATTCAATAATATATCTACAATCTCTTTTGTCGCATTAGGTTTTCCTAATTGCTTTATATTTTGAGATAATTTATTTTTTAATTCTTCATTGTTTGCCAAAGCGATTACTTCTTTGACTAAATTTTGTTTTGCATCAATATCTTTTACCATAATTGCTGCATCTTTCTCGACTAATGCTTCTGCATTTTTGGTTTGATGATCTTCTGCTGCTGTTGGTAAAGGCAATAAAATTGTTGCTTTTCCGACAATACATAATTCTGAAATTGCCATAGCTCCTGCGCGAGAAACAATCATATCCGAAGCTGCATACGCATCTTTCATGTTATAAATAAATTCGGTAACATGAATTGTTGGATATTTATCGCCAACCAAATCTTTGATTTTTTGATAATCTAACTTTCCTGTTTGCCAAATTAACTGAACGCCACTTGCAACAAAATCTTCAAGGTTTTCTAACCAAGCATTATTCATTGCTCTTGATCCTTGTGAACCACCAACTGATAAAATTGTTGCTTTTTCTGGATCTAATCCAAAAGCTGAAATTGCTTCTGCTTTTGTAGGTAAATTCTGAAAAATCTCTGCACGAATCGGGTTTCCCGTATAATGTACTTTTTGTTGAGGAAATTGTGTAATTCCTTCGTAAGCCGTACAAATTGCGGCAGCTTTATTTTTCAAAATTTTGTTGGTAACTCCCGGAAATGAATTCTGTTCTTGTAATAAAATCGGAACATTTTTACTTCCCGCTACCCACAACATTGGTCCACTCGCATAACCTCCTGTCCCAACAGCTAAATCTGGTTGAAAATCGTTGTAGATTTTTTTTGCAAGATTTAAACTTTTTATCAATTTGAAAGGAAATTTTAAATTCGCTTTCATGTTGCTTCTGTCAAATCCAGAAATTGGTAAACCTTTGATTGCATAACCAACTTTTGGCACTTTTTCCATTTCCATTCTTCCTTCTGCTCCTACAAACAAAATCTGTGCATCTGGCAAACGTCTTTTTATTTCGTCTGCAATTGCAATGGCTGGATATATATGTCCACCTGTTCCGCCGCCGCTTATTAAAACTTTAGGCGATGTCTTCGATGTATTCTTCACTTAATTCTTTTCTATCTTTTTCTAACTCTTCTTGCGATTTTATCTGAGTACTAACACTCAAAATAATTCCGAAAGAAATACATGTCATCCAAATGGATGTTCCTCCGTAACTAATCATTGGTAATGGCTGACCAGTTACTGGAATCAAATTTACGGCAACCGCCATATTTACCATTGCTTGTATAATAATTGGCAAGCCGACTGCAAATACAAGTAGCGTACCAAAAATGGTGTGTATTTTTGATGCAATGATACAAATTCGTAATAATATCAATAAAAATATTCCGATTAATAATATTGCTCCGATTGCGCCATACTCTTCTACAATAATTGCGAAGATAAAATCGGATGAAGATTGAGGTAAAGTTTGTTTAAAAACACTTTTTCCTGGTCCAGCCATTTCATTCAATCCTCTTGCAATTGCTGCTTTGGCATGTAATACTTGATAACTTTCTAATCCAGAATCATCATTAAATTTCTCTATACGCGACATCCATGTATGTACACGAGAGTTTGAAACTAAATCTGGCTTCGAAAGTGCTAACCAAACAAATCCTCCACCTAAAACTATACCTGTCATTGCTATAACAAATAAATACTTGAATGGGAATCCTCCAATTATTAATAATAATCCACACATACCAGCCAACATTAACGCTGTTGATCCATTTGATGGAAAAATTAATCCTATAATTACAATCATTGGTAGGAATAATGGTAAAAACGTGTTTTTCCATGTATATTCCTTATCTCTATTTTTTGTCAAATAACGAGCTATATAAATAAGTAATGCCTGTGATGCAATCATTGAGGGTTGAATTCCAATTCCTGTTCCCGGAATAGTTAACCAACGTGCTGCATTTGCTCCTCCAATTGTCTGTCCTTGAATCAAGGTAAAGAATAATACAATAGAGAGTAATATGACTGCACTTAAAGCTAGTAAACCAAACCAACGATAATCTACTCGTTGTAAACCATATATAATTAATAGACCTACTAATAAAATACCTGCATGTTTACCTAAATGTCCAAAAATAGTTCCCGACCCAACTGTATACACCAAGTTAGAACTTGCTGAATATACAGGTAAGAATGAAAATAGGGCTAACAATAAAATGAAAGACCAAAGCGGTTTATCGCCTTTAAAATATTTTTGAACTAGGTTCCCCATTGGTTGGTTTAGTTATTATAATTTTCTTACGTTTTCTTTAAATTGATCTCCTCGATCTTCATATCCTTTAAACAAATCGAAACTTGCACAAGCTGGTGATAGTAAAACTGTTTCTCCTTTACTTGCTAATTTGTATGATTGCTCTACACAATCTTTCATCGTATTGGTTTCTACAATTGTATCGATGTAAGGACTAAAAAAATCAATTATTTTTTGATTATCAACACCCAAACAAACAATTGCTTTTACTTTCTTTTTTACGAAAGGTAAAACTTCGTTATAGTCGTTTCCTTTATCTGTTCCTCCAACAATCCAAACAACAGGTTTTGTCATGCTTTCTAATGCAAAATAGGTTGCATTAACATTGGTTGCTTTAGAATCGTTGATAAAATCTATACCTCCAATTGTTAAAACTGGCTCTAAACGATGTTCTACTGATTTGAAATCGGATAAACTCGCTTTCAGTTTTTCGTTATGAATATTAATAATTTTTGCTGCAACGGCAGCTGCTAAAGAATTGGAAACATTGTGTTTACCAATTAATCCTAATTCGTTAACATTCATCGAAAAATCACCATTTGTTTCCTTTACTGTGAACAATTCGTTGTTGGCGTATGCGTCTTGAGTTGCATCCATCATAGTGAACGGTTTTCGAATTGAACGAATTGTTATTTGGTCAATCATCTCCATTGTTTTTGGATCGTCTAGATTGTAAATAAAATAATCGTTCTCATCTTGGTTCATTGTAATTCTGAATTTAGACTGTGCATACAAATCAAACTGATAATTGTATTGGTCTAAATGATCTGGTGTAATGTTTAACAAAATTGCAACATACGGTTTGAAACTTGTTTTGATATCGTCTAACTGAAAACTACTTACTTCTAATACATAATAATCGAAGTTATCTTCTGCTACAGATTTCGCAAAACTTTTGCCTATGTTACCACCTAATTCTACATTTAATCCAGCTTGCTTTAGAATATGGTACATCAAACTTGTTGTTGTTGTTTTACCATTAGATCCTGTTATCGCAATAATTTTCGCATCTGTATAACGAGATGCAAATTCAATTTCAGAAACAATTGAAACTCCTTTTTCTTCTAATTTCTGAATTAGCTCTGCTTTTTTCGGAATACCTGGACTTTTCATTACTTCATCAGCATTTAAGATTAATTCTTCTGTATGCTGACCTTCTTCGTAAACAATCCCGTATTCTTCTAAAAGTTGTTTATATTTTTCTTTTATTAATCCTCTATCTGAAAGGAAAACATCAAAATTTTCCTTTTTGGCAAGAATTGCAGTTCCTACACCGCTTTCTCCTCCTCCTAAAATGACTAATCTTTTCATTTTATCTAATCTTTAAGGTAATAATACTGATTACCGCTAATATGATTCCGATGATAATTGCTCTTACCACAATTTTACTTTCGTGATAACCTAATTTCTGATAATGATGATGCAATGGCGACATCAAAAAGATTCTTCGTCCTTCACCAAATTTTTTCTTCGTGTATTTAAAATAAGATACTTGAAGCATTACTGATAAACTTTCTGCAAAGAAAATTCCGCATAAAATTGGTAATAATAACTCTTTACGAACAATAATTGCTAAAACCGCAATAACTCCTCCGATTGTCAAACTCCCTGTATCTCCCATGAATACTTGAGCTGGATAGGTATTGTACCAAATAAAACCTATTAATCCTCCTAGAAATGCGCCACAAAAAATTAGGACTTCTTCTGAGCGAGGAATAAACATAATGTTGAGATAATCTGCAAACATTAGGTTTCCTGATACAAAAACAAACACTGCAATGGCAGCCATAATTACGGCTGAACTACCTGCTGCTAAACCATCAATACCATCTGTTAAATTAGCTCCATTAGAAACTGCTGTGATGATAAAAATTACAGCAAAAATAAATATTGATGCAACTGCCCAAACTGGACGATCTTGTGCATCCATCCAAAATAAAATATCCGAATAACTAAATTCGTTTCCTTTTACAAATGGCATTGTTGTTTCTAACGTTTTTTCTTCTGAACCAAATTTAATTGGTTTATATTCTGTTTGTTCCGTCCCTGCAGGAACTTTTACTTTATTTTCTTGATGTTTTACTGTAACTGTTGGACTAAAATAAAGCATTAATCCTACGACAACTCCAAGACCAACTTGTCCTAAAATTTTGAATTTACCTTTTAATCCTTCTTTGTTTTTTCTAAAGACTTTGATATAATCATCTAAAAAACCAATTACTCCCAACCAAATCATTGAGACTAAAAGAATGATGATATAAATATTGTCTAGTCGTGCAAATAGTACTGTCGGAATTAATGTTGCCATGATGATAATTAAACCACCCATTGTTGGCGTTCCTGCTTTTTCTATTTGTCCTTTAAGACCTAAATCTCGAACAATTTCGCCCATTTGCTCTTTACGTAAATAACTGATAATTCGTTTTCCGTAAAATAAGCTAATAAACATTGCCAATAAAATTGCCATTCCTGCGCGAAAAGATGTGTATTGAAACATTCTCGCTCCTGGAAAATGGATACCTTCTAAATAATCAAATAAATAGTATAGCATACTCTATTTGTCTAATAATTTACTTAATTCTGTTGCAACTTCTACATCAGAAAAATGTGTTCTAACTCCGTTAATTTCCTGATACGTTTCGTGACCTTTACCAGCTATTAAAATAATATCTTTTGGTTCTGCCATTTTAAGAGCCGTTTTTATTGCCTCTTTACGATCAGTTATTTTTAATGTACGATTATAAAATTGTGGTTTTACACCAACTTCCATTTCTCGAAGAATTTCTTCTGCATCTTCGGTTCTTGGATTATCTGATGTAAAAATTGCAACATTAGATTTTTCGCTAGCAATATCCGCCATTTCTGGACGTTTTGTTTTATCGCGATCGCCACCACAACCTACAACTGTAATTAATTGCTCACTTTTGGTACGAATAGATTCTATCGTATTCAAAACATTATCCAACGCATCTGGCGTATGTGCATAATCTACAATTACTACAATTCCTTTTTGCGTTTGAAATGTCTGAAAACGTCCATCTACGTTTCCTAAAGTACTTAATGCTTTTAGAATTTCGATTTCATCATGCTCTAAAATTGTTGCTATTCCGAAAACTAACAATAAATTATATGCGTTGAATTTTCCGATTAATGAAGTCCAGAATTCTTTTCCATTGAATTCTAATTGCATTCCATCAAATTGGTTTTCAATAATTTTCGCTTTAAAATCTGCGTCAGTTCTTAATGCATACATTTTTTTTGTTGCAACTGTATTCTGTAGCATTACTTTACCATTTTTATCATCTGCATTAGAAATTGCTATAGATGTTTTTGGTAAATCGTCAAAGAATTTTTTCTTCGCTGATAGATAATTTGCAAATGTTTTGTGATAGTCTAAATGATCATGTGTGATATTTGTAAAACCAGCAATTTCGAAATGCAAACCAGCAATTCTATTTTGATGAATACCATGCGAAGAAACTTCCATAAAAGCATACTCGCAACCGCGATTCACAGCTTCTCTAAACATTTTATTTAGTGTTAAGATATCTGGTGTTGTATGCGTAGATGGAATAACTTCTCCATCTATCACAATTTTAATCGTAGAGACTAATGCACACGCATATCCTAACTTTGTAAACAACTCGTATAATAAAGTTGTTGTTGTTGTTTTTCCATTTGTTCCTGTAACTCCAACTAATTTTAAATCTTTTGTTGGATTACCGTAATAATTAGATGCAATAATACCTAGTGCTATTGTAGAATTTTCTACTTTAACATAGGTAATGCCTTCTACTAAATTAGTAGGTAAATTTTCGCAAACGATAACCTTCGCTCCTAAACTGATTGCTTTATCTATATACTGATGACCGTCTACTGTTACACCTTCTGTTGCAACAAAAACGTCATTGTTTCCTATCTTTCTCGAATCGAACTGAATCTCATTAACTTCTACTTTCGTAGTGCCAATGGTTTCTAAAATGGAAACTTTATATAATAAGTCAACTAAATTTCTCATCCTTCCAACATTAAATAAATCGTTTCACCTTTCTTAAATCTTGTACCTGCAGGAATGGATTGGCTTATTACTTTTCCAAAACCTGTATATTGCACATCTAATCCTAAATTCTCTAACACTGGAATTACATCCGAACCGGTATGTCCAGTAACATTAGGAATTGTATTTTTAGATTTACCTACATTTATTTTATCGCCTTTTTTAAACTCGGCTACTGTATTTCTTTTTACTAAATTTTTTGGTAAAGGTATAGGTGTTTTTGAATATACCCAATCGGCAATCTTTTTGAATACAGGAGCTGTTACACTACCTCCATAAAATCCTTTTGCTGTATTTGGCTTATGAACAACTACTATACACGAATATTTTGGTTTTTCTGCTGGGAAATATCCTGCAAAAGATGCACGATATTGCATTCCTTTTCCATCTTTTTTCCAATAATCAACACGAGCTGTACCAGTTTTTCCTGCAATATCATAATTACTATTGCTAATAATTTTACCAGTTCCCTGCTCTACTGCTCCGCGAAGCATTTCTTGCATTTGTTTGATATTTTCTAAAGATGTTAATTGATCTACCAAAACTACTGGTTGAAAATTTTTGTCAGCTTCACCTTTCTTTGTAATTCTATCCATGAATAATGGCTTCAACATTTTACCATTATTTGCTACTGCATTGTAAAATGTAACAATCTGAATCGGTGTTAATTGCAAACCATAACCATATCCCATAACCGGAAGTGTAATATTACTCCACGCTTTACTATCTGGGCGATGCATAATTGGTCGTCCTTCTCCTAAAACATCTATATCTAATGGTTTGGTCATGTGCCATTTATCCAATTTTTCGAAAAATGAATTTGGATTGGCTCCATAATATTGATTGATAATTTTTGCCGTACCAATATTTGATGATTTTTTGATAACACCATCAACCGTCAAAGTTCCGTATCCGTGTGTATCTGTAATTGTACGACCATAGAATTTGTAGCTTCCTCCTCCAGTTTCTACCGTAGAGTTTTTATTGATATAACCATCATCCATAGCAGCTAATAAAGATACCGTTTTGAATGTTGATCCTGGTTCGGCGGCTTCACCTACAGCGTAATTATAATCGTCTATATATGTACCATCTTTTTTACGTGAAAGGTTTACAATAGCACGTACTTTTCCTGTTTGCACTTCCATCACAACAACACTTCCGTGTTGTGCTTCAAATTCAGAAAGTTGTTTATACAATGCATCATAAGCAACCATTTGCAAATCAGCATCAATAGTCGTGTAAACAGATGATCCAGCTTGAGGTTCTTGTTCCCAACTTTTCATTGGTTTCCATTTTCCTCTCCCCATAAATTGTTCCCAACGACGACCTTCAATTCCGCTTAATAAATCGGAATATGCTCCTTCCAAACCTACTTTTCCACGTTGATCATCGTATCCAATTGTACGAACACCGATATCTTGAACGATTAATTCTCGTTTTGATTCAGTTTCATGAATAAAACCTCCTTTATTTTGACCTTTATTAAAAATTGGGAATTTTTTGATTCGTTGATACTCCTCATAATTCAAATCTTTAACCAACATCATATAGCGGTTTTTCTTTTTACGTTCTTTGGAAAATTTATCGTAAAAATATGCTGGTGATTTTGTGAACATCTTACCTAAAGAATCAGCAAGATTATGCATTTCTGTATTGAATAATTCGTCTTTAACTACCGATAAATCCACATAAATATTATGTTTTGTTACCGTTGTTGCCATTAAGGCTCCATTAGACGCGTATAAATTTCCACGCTCTGCTGCAACTGTATCTAACCTAAAGTTATTTTTTTCAGCAAAACGCTCTAATTCAACCCCTTCTATTATATTTATACGAAACATAAAAACAATAACAAAGATGGCCCATATCGCTAAAGCGCCGGCTACTACCCATCCTTTGATGACCATGTTGTTTTTATTTTTCGTTGATGCTGTCATAAACCTTGTCTACTATATAATAAGGTTGTTTATCTGGAATCTTCAAACCATACACTGCTGTACGTTCTAGGATTTCTGTTTCTAATTGCATTCGCATCAAATCGCGATGCTTATCTGTGTACTGAGATTTTAAATCTTCTACTTTATCTTGTAATTCTGCAATGCGAACTACCTTGCGATCTACCCAATGTGAACTTGTAATACTCAAAAAAGCCAATCCTACCAAATACAGCATAAACTTCCAGTTTTGTTCTGAGCCAGTTTTTATTAAAAACTCACCTCTTAACAAACCTGTAAAAGTTTTTTTCTCTGGTAATATTTTCTTCTTTTTCGCCATTTACTCTTCGTTTCTTACTGCAATGCGCATTTTCGCACTACGAGCTCTTGGATTTTCATTAATTTCTTCTTGCGTTGGCACAATTACCTTTGATTGTAAAGGTTTGAATGGTGCTGACCAATTTCCGTAAACATCGCGTTCTGGCTCTCCCTCAAACATTCCGTTTTTCATAAATCGTTTTGTTAAACGATCTTCTAATGAATGATATGAAATAATAACTAAGCGTCCACCTGGTTTTATAACATCTGTACACTGCATTAACATATCTTTTAAAGCAGCCATTTCATCATTAACTTCTATTCTTAATGCTTGAAACATTTGAGCAAAAAACTTGTTTTCTTTCATCTTTGGAATAAATGAAAAAATTTGCTTCAATTCATCAATTGTTTCAATTTGCTTTTCTGTTCTTGCTTTTACAACTTCTTTCGCTAAACGATATGAGCCTGATAATTCGCCATAATCATAAAAAATTCTAGCTAAATCTGCTTCTTCGTATTCGTTTATAATTGTTTTTGCAGAAAGTTTCGCATTTTGATTCATTCGCATATCAAGTTCACCATCAAAACGAGTAGAAAAACCTCTTTCTGGTGTATCAAACTGATGAGAAGAAACTCCTAAATCACCTAATACACCGTCAACTTGCTTAATTCCTCTGATTCTTAAATTATTTTTAAGAAATCTAAAATTTTGTTCGACTAACTCAAAACGCGGATCGTCAATTTTATTACGAATCGCATCTACATCTTGATCAAAAGAAAATAATTTTCCATTTTGATCCAAACGCTTTACTATTTCACGAGAATGTCCTCCACCCCCGAACGTACAATCTACATATATACCTGATGCATCAATTATTAATGCATCAACACTATCATTTAATAATACAGGATTATGATATTCACTCATTTTCGTTAAAATTTCCCATTACATCTTCCGCTAATGATGCAAAATCTAAATCCTCTACGTTTATTGCATTTTCATACAAATCTTTATCCCAGATTTCAATCATGTTAACAGAAGAATTCAAAACTACATCTTTATTAATTTGCGCAAATTTCACTAAATCTTTTGAAATTTGAAGCCTTCCATTCGTATCAACTTCAACAATTTTTAACCCTGCGGTAAAAATTCGAATAAAATCGTTGTTCTTTTTCACAAATCGGTTCAATTTGTTCAGATCATTCATCACTTTTCCCCATTCTTTCATCGGATGCAGCTCTAAACAATTCTGAAACACAGAGCGTTTCAACACAAAGCCATCTTCCAAATAATCAGTCAATTGTTTCTTCAAACCGACTGGTATTGGGAGTCTTCCCTTTGTATCGACCTTACACTCGTATGTACCAATTAGTGAATTCACGATAGATTTTTTTCAAAAATAAATAAAATATTACCACTAAATACCATTTTTTACCACTTTTATTTAAAATTTTATTAACAATTTTATTTTTAGTATCAACGAGTTAACCTATTTATTGTTAAAACAGTAGCATTCCTTCATTTTTAAAATTTTATATAGACCTTGTTACACCGTTTTATAATTGAGTTTTAAAGTTTTTCGCATAAAGCAGTAATAAAAACTAATAATTAATTAAATTTGTCGACTTAATATCGACTAAATGTTTTTTAGCTTAAAAAAGAAAGATAAGTTCTCTTATATCGAAGAAGGGGAAGGACAACCAATTGTTTTGCTCCATGGGTTAATGGGTGAACTTAGTAATTTCAGCTCTCTTACCAATTATTTTGCACAAAGAGGTTACAAAGTTTATGCACCAGAATTACCAATATATTCATTACCTGTTATTAGTACTAACATTAAGAATATAGCCAAACATGTTGCAAAATTTGTTGAGGAAATTGTAAAAGAGCCAGCTATTTTAGTAGGTAATTCTCTAGGAGGTCATATTGGTCTTATGGTTTGTCATCAACATCCAGAATACGTGAAAGCATTATGCTTAACGGGAAGTTCGGGATTATATGAAAAGTCATTTGGTGAAACTTACCCAAAACGTGGAAATTATGAATATGTAGAACGTAAAACACGCGAAGTTTTTTATGATCCTGCTGTTGCTACAAAAGAAATTGTTGATGACGTTTTTAACACTGTAAATGACAGAAATAAAGCTATCAAAACATTATATATTGCACGTGACGCCATAAAATCTAACATGAAAGGAGATTTGATTGATATTAAAATACCTGTTTGTTTGATTTGGGGAAAACAAGATTCTGTTACTCCTCCAGAAGTTGCTATAGAATTTGAGCAAGAATTGCCAGATGCAACTTTATATTGGATCGACAAGTGTGGACATGCACCTATGATGGAGCATCCAGAATTATTCAACGAAATTTTATTTAAATGGTTAGTTGAAAAACAATTTAATGCAACAACAAAAGCTGAATTATGATTAAAAAAGCTGAATTTGTAAAAAGTTCTCAAAAATATACAGATTGCCCAGACCCGTTTAAGCCAGAATATGCATTTATCGGAAGATCTAATGTTGGTAAATCATCTTTGATTAACATGATAACGGAGCGTAAATCGTTAGCAAAAACTTCATCTACTCCAGGAAAAACTCAATTGATCAATACTTTTGAGATGGATGAAACTTGGTATTTAGCCGATTTACCTGGTTATGGTTTTGCAAAAGCACCTAAAGGTGTTCGTGGTGGATTTAATAAAATGATTTATGATTATATCGAGTTCAGAAAAAATTTGGTAAATGTATTTTTACTAATTGATTCTCGTCATACGCCACAAGCCATCGATTTACAGTTTATGGAATGGTTAGGAAACAAACAAATTCCTTTTTCTATTGTATTTACAAAACTTGACAAATTAACAAGTGCGCAAATGCAAAAAAACTTGAATCATTATAAAAATGAACTATTGAAAAAATGGGAAGAGCTACCTAAAATTTTCGTTAGTTCTGCAACGAGCAAAGTAGGAAAATTAGAAATAATCGGATACATAGACAGTTTAAACGAACATCTTGTAGACGAATTCAAGAAAGAACAGTACAAAAAAGAATATTAATAAAAAACTCGAAACCATGGTTTCGAGTTTTTTATTTTATCATAATTATTCGCCAATTTCAGTTGATTTTGTTTTAAGCTCTTTCAAACAAGGATCAATCAATTTCATTAATCTATCTTGTAATTCTTTAGACGGGCTATTCAACTGTAACATTTCTGTATACGTAAACTCACCCAACATCTTATCTGTTGCACAGCTGCAATATTCTTTTACTAAAATTTTCTTTTCGTCGGACATATTAGCTTGTAAAGCTTCCTTTTCACAAGAAACCATAGTTTGTGCACGCAATTCGGCATCATTTTTATCAGGTTTGGCATTACAACTGAATATCGTCAGTCCAATTCCAAGTACAAAAAGTAGGTTTTTCATAAGATTGATTATTTTGAATTGTTAAGTTAATGAATAATAAACAATTATTTCAAAAATTCTTCAACAGCTTCTACATAACCAGGCAAACCTTTTCCTGAAATAATCTTTAGGCAATTAACTCCAGTAACACTTATTGCGCGAAAACCTTCTCTTGCATAAATCTCCGAAATATGTACTTCCACAACCTTCGTTTTTACAGCTTTTATCGCATCTGCAATCGCATACGAATAATGCGTATACGCACCAGCATTAAGCACAATACCATCATACGAAAAACCAACTTCGTGTATTTTATCAATAATATCTCCTTCATGATTGGACTGAAAATAATGCAATGAAGCATTAGGAAACTGTTTTCTTAACTCAATAAAATAATCTTCAAAAGTTTGTGTACCATAAATTTCTGGCTCACGAACTCCTAACAAATTTAAGTTGGGTCCGTTTATTATTTGTATTTGCTTCATTATCTTTTATTTATAAAATTTTTAACTATATTTTGATTGAAAATATTATTTTTTTTCTGATTCTTTTCACTTTGTATTAAAATTTTTAACTTTTGGCACGCATATTGTTAATACTAATATAACCAACCAAAATTAATAAAATATCAACCTAAACTAAAATAATCTTACCTAAACCTATTAACCAACCTAAACAAAAATTCCAATTATCTATTATAATTGGAATTTTGTATTTAATAACCATACTTACCTTTCCATTTCTGGTTTAAGCTTTGCTTATCTACTTGTTCCCTTTTATTATTTCCTGGCTCATAAAAAGCTGTTCCTGAAATTTCATCAGGTAGAAATTCTTGTTCGGCAAAATTACCTGGAAAATCGTGCGAATATTTATATTCTTTTCCATAATCTAAATCTTTCATCAACTTAGTTGGTGCATTTCTCAAATGCAACGGAACAGGTAAATCTCCTGTTTGCTTTACAACTTGTTGTGCTTTTCCTATTGCCATATAAGTTGCGTTACTTTTTGGCGAATTTGCCAAATAAACCGCACACTGGCTCAACAAAATTCGAGATTCTGGATAACCAATAACCGAAACCGCCTGAAATGTATTATTTGCCAAAATCATTGCAGTAGGATTTGCATTACCAATATCTTCGGAAGCAGAAATTAATAATCGACGTGCAATAAATTTCAAATCTTCACCGCCTTCTATCATTCTCGCCAACCAATAAACTGCACCGTTAGGATCTGAACCACGAATAGATTTTATAAATGCCGAAATTATATCATAATGCTGTTCACCAGTTTTATCATAACGAGCTAAATTTTGCTGAATACGATTGTGTACAATTTCATCGTTAATAATTATTTTTTCTGATGGAGAAAAACTATTAATTACCAATTCTAATCCATTCAATAATTTTCGGGCATCACCACCAGAATATCTAAGCAATGTATTTGTTTCATCTAATTGAATATCTAATTTCGATAAAATGGAATCTTTTTTTATAGCTCGTTCTATTAAATCGACTAAATCTTCTTTTTCAAGATGTTTTAACACATAAACTTGCGCACGAGAAAGTAATGCAGGAACCACTTCGAAGCTTGGATTTTCTGTAGTTGCGCCAATCAATGTAACCAAACCCGTTTCTACTGCACCCAACAAACTATCTTGTTGTGATTTGTTAAAACGATGAATTTCATCTATAAATAATATTGGATTTTTTGTTCCCGAAAATAAATTCTGATTTTTTGCTTTTTCTATTACTTCGCGTACTTCTTTTACACCAGAATTTATTGCACTCAAGGTATAAAAAGGACGATCTGTTAACTCAGAAATTAATTGTGCAAGCGTCGTTTTTCCAGTTCCTGGAGGTCCCCAAAAAATCATCGAAGCAATCATATCATGCTGCAACATCATTTTTATTGGTCCATTTTGTCCTATTAAATGTTTTTGATTTATATAATCTTCCAGCGTTTTCGGACGCATTCTTTCAGCTAAAGGCGCATTCATAAAATCTTGTTTAGATTTCAAAGTTAGGTAAAGTTTCATCAAAAAATAAGTGTTTTTTCGACGACACGTTTTGTCTTTTTAATGATTTTACTTTGTGATAGATAAAAAATTAAGATGATGAAGAAAGCGTTAGAATGTGCGTTGATTTTGACAAGAAAACACCAACTTTTGGGTGATAAAATTACTTTATCAACAGATTATTTAAAAAAGATTGAGTTAAAAGACAAACAAGCTGAAATTAATAAACAAATGATTTTGTTTTTGATAGAAGCGCAGGAATTTGTAGAATTTATACAGCTTAATAAAGAATATAAATTAATGTATTCGGAGTTGGTCAATTATTATTTTAATCAAATACATCATCAAATTAATTTTTATGAAATAGAATTGGATCGATTGGAATTTGAATCTAAATTTTCTATTAATATTATCAATAATTCAACATGTTTTGAAAAGAAAAACGAGATTAATTCGGTTCAAGAAAAATTAAATTCATGTTATCGATTAATTAATTTGTAGAAAACTAATTTCGGCATAATTTTTTATTGTATTTTCGATTGAATATTTAGAATCGAAATGAAGAAATTATCACTTTTCTTAAGCTTAATGGTTTTATCATTAAGTTTTGCTTTTGGTCAACAGACCGAAAAACCAAAAATTTATAGCGAAGAAGCTAATCCGAAAGTAGACATTGCGAATGCTGTACAAAAAGCGTCTGCCGAAAAAAAACATGTTTTGTTACAGATAGGTGGAAACTGGTGTGCTTGGTGTATTATGTTTGATAAGTTGACAAAAGAAAATGAAGACGTAAAAAATTATATTGCCAATAACTACGAAGTTGTGCATGTAAATTATTCGCCTAAAAATAAAAATGAAGCAACTTTAGCAGCACTAAATCATCCGGAACGTTTTGGATTTCCTGTTTTTGTTATTTTAGATGGAAAAGGAAATTTAATTCACACACAGAATTCGGCTTATTTAGAGAGTAAAGAAGTAAAAGGACATGATCCGAAAGTTGTGTTAGAGTTTTTACAAGGCTGGTCTTACAAAGCATTAGATCCTGCATCTTACATTAAAAAATAATTTTTTACTTATAAAATAAACGGAATCAACTCCAAAAGCGGATAAAACTTTAGAGTTGATTCTTTTTTTATTTCGTTGATTGATTAACTTTGTCTAATGAACAATTTTTTGGTAAAACCATTTATTCTTTTCGTTCGTTTTTATCAACTTGCTATTTCTCCGTGGATGGGAAGTAATTGTAGGTATCAACCAACTTGCTCATCGTATATGATTGAAGCATTAAAAGAGCATGGTCTACTAAAAGGTTTGTGGCTTGGAACAAAACGAATTGGGCGTTGTCATCCGTGGGGCGGACATGGCTATGACCCAGTTCCTAAAAACAAAAAAGAATGATAAATTTAATAGCGTATATCGATTGGGATCCGAAACCTTATTTGTTTGAATTAGGAGGATTTAAAGTGCATATTTATAGTTTATGTTGGATAGTTGCCTTTATAATTGGGTGGTATTTGATGTCGAAGATATTTAAAAAAGAGAATCAAAAGAAAGAATTATTAGACCCATTATTTCTTTACACATTTATTGGTGCTATTGCAGGAGCAAGATTAGGTGAATATTTATTTTATGATCCGTCTGCTTTTATAGAAAGACCGATTGAAGTTTTTTTACCAGTGCAACATGCACCAGGTGAATCTGCTTTTTTTGGTTTATTACAAAATTACGAATTTGTTGGTTTTAGTGGATTAGCAAGTCATGGTGCTGCTCTTGGTGTTATTATTTCTTCTTATTTATTTAGCCGTAAATATCTGAAAAGAAATGTACTTTGGTTATTAGATCGTATTGCTGTTGTTGTTCCTTTTGGAGGCGCTGCTGTACGAATTGGTAATTTTTACAATTCAGAAATTGTTGGAAAAGAAACTGCTGTTTCTTGGGCGGTTAAATTTCATCAACAAAGTAGCGGTTACGGAGAAGTTGTACCGCGCCATCCAGCTCAAATTTACGAAGCAATTGGTTATATTATCTTAGGCTTTGTTATGTTATATGCTTATAATAAAACAGAAAAAAGAAAAAATTTAGGTGCTTTGTTAGGAATATTCTTATTTTTCTTATTTTTAATACGTTTCATTGTAGAATTTTACAAAGAAAACCAAGGAGAAGAAGCTATTGCACAAGCATTAAATATTGGATTAAACAACGGACAAGTTTTGAGTATTCCTTTTATGTTAATCGGAATTTACTTATTTGTTTCTTCAAAAAACAGAATAGATACAACACAATCAAACTAAAATAAATTATTATACAAACATTGAAATAAATTTAGACTTATGGGATTTTTAAAAGAATTTAAAGAATTTGCAGTTAAAGGAAATGCTTTTGACTTAGCAGTCGGTGTAATCATCGGTGGTGCTTTTGGTAAAATTGTTACTAGCGTTATAGATGACTTGATTATGCCAATTGTTGCGGCAATTGCTGGTAAACCAGATTTTAGTAGTATTTATTATGCAATAGGTAAAGGTGCTGAAAGTATTCCTGCAGGATCTACATTAGCAAAAGCGAAGGAAATTGCTCCTGATGCTGCTATTTTTGCGTATGGTAATTTTATTACTGTTGCTATCAACTTTATTCTTCTTGCATTTGTTGTTTTTCTAATGGTGAAAACAATCAATAAAATGAAAAAATCGGAAGAGGAAGCTGCTCCAGCAGGTCCAACTCAAGAAGAGTTATTAGCACAAATTAGAGATTTATTAAAAGAGAAACAATAAATAAAGTTTTATTCAACTAAAAAAGGTTAGCAAATTGCTAACCTTTTTTTATTTTATTGATTTCTTAGATGTACTAAATACTAAGAAGCTGCTGGCATTGGTATATCTTCACCTCCTCCCATTTCTTCACCTCCATCAGGACGCTTTCCACGTTGCTCTTTTTCATTTGATGCTTTAAAGCGATATGTAAATGATAAATTGAAAGATCTTTTCATCCAACGCATGCTATTATAATTTGTAGAACTTGTGTTTTCTGATAAATCCTCTAAATAATTTGTCATTTCACGTTTTCTACTATCAAATACATCACGAATATTGAATGTTATGGTTGCTCTCTTATTCAATAAATCTTTTGACATCGAAAAATCCATCGATAAATTATCTTCTGATTTTTGTTGTGCCGTTTTTATACTTCCCATATAATTACCTGCAACTTGTATTTTAAAATCTGCTGGTAATGTAAAGCTTGATGATAAACGACCACGAGAACTAAATCCGTCTCCAGAAAAATCTTGTGTATCTGTTTTTGTTTCTACATTTCCTGTTGCTGGATTTAAATAATCATTATTTGTTTCTGAATAAACTCCTGTTCTTTTATATCCAAATAGATTAACATTAAGCATTAAATTCCACCATTTATATGGGCGATACGTTGTTGTTAAATCTAATCCATAACGATCTTCATTTCCAATATTTACTGGTTTTGTGATAAATGATTTATCATATTTATCTAATCCTGTTATAGAATCTTGACCAACTAAAATATTATTTCTTCGTTGAAAATCATTAATCATATCTGTTGTTCTTTGATAAAATAATGTTGGTGTTACCATTAATTTACCTACTGTAGCGATGTAAGATAATTCTAACGAATTTGTATATGTTGGATTTAAATCTGGATTTCCTTTTCTGATATCTTTATCATTAAGACTTGAGAAAAATGGCATTAACATGAAACCCATTGGACGACGAATTCTACGAGAATAACTTAATTGTAATTCTTTCTTATCTGTAAACTTATAATTCAACGTTAAGGTTGGAAATAAATCAGTGTATTTTTTCTCGATAGTTGTATTGTTTGTATAATCCTTTATACTGATATCCGAACTTTCTACACGTAAACCTGCAAAGTATTGAAATTTTTCGCCAATTGCATTTCCATATTGTGCATAAGCTGCGTATACATTTTGTTGGTTATCTATATTAGCTAAAAAGCCTGGTTTTGGAGTTAGTGTTCCGTTATTATTATCAACAATATCATTTCCACTATTTGTTTTTGTATTGTTAAAATCTGCACGAGCTCCTAATTCAAACTTTCCTTTTTCTCCGATTGGTTTCACATAATCTGTTGTAAAAACAAGTGTATTTTGTTTTTCTAAACTATATGTATTTTCACGATCGGTAATTGCATTTTGATTATTAAACTCATTAATTCTACCATTTTCATCTTCTTTACTATAAGAATAGCGTCCTGTAAAAACTAATTCGTGTCCTTTTTTATCAAATGCATGTTTATAGTTAAAATCTGCATCAAAGTTACTTTCAATCTCTTTTTCATTCTCTATTCGAGATGTATTGTCTGTTAACATCCAATTCGGATCATAATAAAAATAGTCTACATTACTAATATTATTTCCATTATTGTAACGATAACCTGCAGAAGCACCAATTGTATTTTTATCATCTAAATAATATTCTCCTCCTAGACGTATATTATAATTACGACGAATACGTTCGCGTTCTGTATCTGTTTTTCTAATATCTGTGATTAAATTATTTTTAAAACTTGTTAACAAAGCACTTCCACCACCTTCATTGTTTGCATAACGTGTTCCTAAAGTTGTGTAAAGATTATATTTTGTTGTTTTATAATTTAAGTTAACATTAGCACCTGCTGTTTCTGGAATTCCTCCATTTATAGTAGCAGAACCGTTAAATCCTGTATTTGTACCTTTTTTAAGAACAATATTAATAATACCAGCAGAACCAGAAGCTTCATAACGTGCAGATGGATTTGTAACCAACTCTATACGTTCTACATTTTCTGCAGGAATATTTTTCAACGCTTCAGCAACATCCGAAACACCTAACATTCCAGATGGTTTTCCATCAATCAAAAACTTTACATTATCATTTCCTCTTAACGACACATTACCTTCTGCATCTACTTGTACAGATGGCACATTCGCCAAAGCATCTGATAAAGTTTGACCTTTTGACATTGGATCATTTGCCATATCGTAAACTTTTTTATCCAATTCTACTTTATAAATTGGTTTTTCTGCCGTAACAACAGCCGCTCCAAGAGATACAGTTTGCTCTGTTTTTACTTTAAAAGTTCCTAAATCTAAAGCTGAAGTTAAATCAATATCTTTTTGAATCAAATCATATCCTAATGGCTCTATTACTAAAATATAATGACCAGCTTTTGCTTCTATCACAAAATCTCCTTTTGCATCTGTTGCTCCTTCTGCAACAACTCCTTCTTCGGTACTTTCAAGCGAAATTGTCGTATACTCAACTGGCTTGTTGTCACTCGATAAGACTTTTCCTTTAATCTTTAAAAGCTCTTGCGCATTTATACTTGCACAAACACAGATAAACATTAAAGCAAATAAATTTCTTAACCTCATTTGTTTAATTTTTCTTTTGTAGTTTAAAATTTTACTAAATAGTTTGACAATCCTTTTTGGAAAAGGTTTAATCGATTTCAAAAAATATTTAATATTAATTTTATCAGTCGTCACTTTTTATCAGATGTTACAACTCTTATCTTTTATTGTCATGTAAAAAAACAAAAATTAACATTTCTTAGATTAAACCTTTTTACACGATCGATGTCAAAAGAACGTACACAAAATATTAAATTGATTGTTATGAAAAATAGAATTTATAAATACTTAAGTATCGGATTGTTTGCTTTTACATTAACTGCAGTTAGTGCACAAGACAGAAATAATGATGTTTCGAGAGAACAAAAACTTCAAGAATTAAAAAAAGATTTGAATTTGAGTGATGCTCAAGTAATCAAAATCAAACAAATTGAAGACAGTTACAAAGATGAAAAACTGGAATTGAAACGTAAAATGAAGGAAGTTCGTAAAAAAGAATTTGACGAAATAAGTACAATTTTTACGCCAGAACAAAAAGCAAAATTAAAAGAATTACACGCTAAAAAACATCAAAATAGAAAAGGAGCTAATTAATAGCTCCTTTTCTATTTTGGAAAGTTTTTCCGTCTTAATGTATTTTAAATTTTAATATGCTTTTGCATATAAAACTCTATATTTTGCAGGTTTTCCAGAAAATATATCAATACCTTCTGTTGGTGTTTCAAATGCTTGAGGAATACAACGAATTGTCGCTTTTGTTGCATTTTTCACTGCCTCTTCCGTTTCTTCCGTTCCGTCCCATAAAGCAGAAATAAATCCTCCTTTATTATCTAAAATTTCTTTAAATTCAGTAAAATCTGTTGCCTCTGTAATATGAGTATCACGATAATCTAAAGCACGGTTGTATAAATTAGCTTGAATATCTTCTAATAATTGTGCAACCTCTGTTCCTACATTATCTAATGAAATAAATTGTTTCTCTAACGTATCACGACGAGCAACCTCAACTTGACCTTTTTCTAAATCTTTTGGTCCAATTGCAATTCGTACAGGAACACCTTTCAATTCGTATTCTGCAAATTTCCAACCTGGTTTAGCTTGTTCATCATCATCAAATTTGATAGAGATTCCTTTCGCTTTTAATTCACCAGAAAATTTATCTACAACATTACGAATTTCTTCTAATTGTTCTTCTGTTTTATAAATTGGTACAACAACAACTTGTATTGGCGCTAATTTCGGAGGTAAAACCAATCCTAAATCATCAGAATGTGTCATAATTAATGCTCCCATCAAACGAGTAGAAACTCCCCAAGATGTTGCCCATACATATTCTTGTTTTCCTTCTTTACTTGTAAACTTTACATCAAAAGCTTTCGCAAAGTTTTGACCTAAAAAGTGAGAAGTACCAGCTTGTAATGCTTTACCATCTTGCATCAAAGCCTCAATAGTATACGTATCATCAGCACCAGCAAAACGTTCAGATTCTGTTTTATAACCTTTCACAACTGGAATTGCCATAAAATTTTCGACAACATCAGCATAAACATCTTGCATTTGTTTTGCTTCTACAATTGCTTCTTCACGTGTTTCGTGTGCCGTATGTCCTTCTTGCCATAAAAACTCTGCCGTACGCAAAAATAAACGTGTACGCATCTCCCAACGTACAACATTTGCCCATTGATTGATTAAGATTGGTAAATCACGGTAAGATTGAATCCAGTTTTTATACGTACTCCAAATAATTGCTTCTGAAGTAGGACGAACAATTAATTCTTCTTCTAATTTTGCATCAGGATCTACAATTAATTTACCTTTATTATCTGGATCATTTTTTAATCTATAATGTGTTACTACAGCACATTCTTTTGCAAAACCTTCCGCATTTTTCTCTTCAGCTTCAAATAAACTTTTAGGAACAAATAAGGGGAAATAAGCATTTTGATGACCAGTTTCTTTAAATCTTTTATCTAATTCTGCTTGTAGTTTTTCCCAAATAGCATAGCCGTATGGTTTTATCACCATACAACCTCTAACCTTAGAATTTTCAGCTAGATTCGCTTTTACAACAAGCTCATTGTACCATTTAGAGTAATCCTCAGCACGAGTTGTTAATTTTGCCATAATCTTTTATATTTGTTGATAAGTTTTGTATCTTTACTTGGCATAAATTTTGCCTATAAATGTATGCAAATTTAAAGATAACAAACGACGTAAATTTATAATTATGAACAAAGTTTATAAAATTTCTAATAAATTATCTAAAATAACACTTGCTTTAGGAGTTGTTTTAGGAATTTCGTCTTGTTCTACTTATCAACCTAGCGGTTATGAGAGTGATGGTGTTTACTATAATCCAAAAACAGACAAAACATATCAGGAAGCTCAACCACAATATGGTAATGAGCAAAGTGAACAAGATAATCCGAGTGAAATTAAAATAGGAAGCCCTTATTTTGATGCAGAAGGAAATGGTGCCGAACAATTTTATTATCAAGATGAAAATGACAGTACAACAAATTCTTCTAACAAAGTAAAAATAAATTCAAACGGGTGGAATAGTTTTTATAACAACGATGATTATCAACTAAAATATTCTGGAAATAGTACATACGATTGGGGAAGAAATGATGGTGTAGAAATTAATATTTGGAATAACTCACCTTGGTATGGTGGTTATTATGGATGGGGTAGTTTTTACAATCCATGGAGATGGGGATACTATAATCCATGGTATTCAAACGGATGGTACGGAGGAGGCTTTGGCTTTTCTATGAATTGGGGATGGAACGATCCTTGGTACGGCGGATGGGGATACCCTCATTACGGATGGAATAGCTGGTACGGAAATGGTTATTACGGAAATTACGGATACAGACCAAGAGGTATTTACTCTCAACCTGGTAACAGATATGGTGGACGTTTTAACAATACGATTAACTCAACTCGTCCAATCGGAAGTTTAAATGGTAGAAACAACCAATCATCAAGTGGATTAAGACCTTCTCGTGGAAATACAATCAACGGAACAACACGTCCAAGTCGCGAAGTTAGACCTTCTGCTCAGGGACAAACTGGTACTATTCGTCCAACACGTGAAGTAAGACCAAGTGCTGAACAAGGTCAAATAAACGGGACTCGTCCTACAAGAGAAGTTAGACCTTCTACTGGACAGAGTCAAATAAATAACACTCGTCCTAATCGTAACGAAACAAGACAACCACAGTCGCAGTATAATACTCGACCAATGAGAGAAATGCAAACACAACAACCAACTCGTAGCTATGACAACAACAGAAGTCAATCAAGCCAACCACGTTCTACATACACACCTTCTCCAAGTAGAGGAAGTAGTATGGGAAGTGGAAGTATGGGAGGAGGCTCTCGTGGTGGTAGCACTGGAGGAGGTTCTCGAGGAGGAAGAAGATAATTTAATTTTAAATTAGATAATGAAAAAAATATTATTAAGCCTATGTACCTTAGCTGGTACATTGGCTTTTGCTCAACAAGGAAAAAGTTACGATTACAAATATTCTACAAACGCAATCAACTTGTATTCACAAGACATTAATAGCGGTAACGCTAAATATATTGGTGTTGGTGGTGCAGTTGGTGCATTAGGTAGTGATATAAATTCTGTAGAACAAAACCCTGCAGGTTTAGGAGTTGCTATTAACTCTGATGTACAAGTTACTACTGGTGTTTCTACATTTAGTAACAAAACAACATTCGGAACTAGCTTGAAAGAAAACGATAGCAATTTCGACTTTCAACAATTTGGTGGAACTTTTGTTTTTAATAATGAAGGCTCTAAATGGAATCGTTTTTCTGTAGGTGTTGCTTATGTCAATCAACGATTAGATAATTTTTCATCAATCGGAACAAATGAAGGAATCAAATTTGGAAACGATAATGGTGATACATGGACTTTTGGTGGATATTTAAAAGATATCGAAGGCTACAAGTCTAAATTCTCTTTAAACTTTGGTTCTACTTATGATGATAAATTATATTTAGGTGCTGGATTAAATTTTCATGAAACAAACTATACTGCTTACGAGCAATACGGTGAAAGAAATGATCAAAATAATCAAATTTATGCTTACAATTTAGATGGTTCTCCTTATAACGAAATAGGACAAGGATTCTCTTTCTCTTTAGGTGCTATTTACAAAGTAAATCACAATGTACGCTTAGGTGCAGCTTACCACTCGCCAGTTTGGTATAACGTTGCCGAAGATTATTATAGTGCAAATAATTCATTTAACGAAGATGGTACAGTAAACAATTATTACATGTATTCTTCTGATTATGATATGACACGCGGAGGTCGTGTTGTAGGTAGTTTAGGTTTTGTCGTTGGTAAAAATCTTTCTCTTGGAGCTGATTATACCTACCACATGAACAATGAAACTAAACTGAAACCAGCCTCTTTAGGAAGTTTCCCTCAAAACAATAATTTTATCAATGATTTTGTAAAAAACTCGAGCGAAGTAAGAGTTGGTGCAGAATATCGTATTGACCGTTTAAAATTAAGAGCTGGTTACAATTATGTTTCTTCTCCTTACGAAAACATCAATTTAGATCTTGCAAATGAAAATAATGTTGTCTCTAATACAAGTTTAACGAAAACTTTTATGGGTGATATAAACCGTGCAAGTTTTGGTGTAGGATATGATTTTGGTGGATTTTATGTAGATGCTGCATATCAATACCAAACACAAAAATACAAACACTTAATTGGTGGATCTGATTATGTAGATAATGATAATTACTTTGTAACATTACCTAATACTTATGCGCCAGAAGTAAAATTAAATAACAATTTATTCTTGTTAACTGTAGGTTGGCAATTCTAAAAATGTAAATAATAAATATAAAAAAATCGGATGAAAAATTTCATCCGATTTTTTTTATGCACTAAAAATTAATCTATTATTTACTTATTTTCTTTACAGATGACATTCCCGAAGTTTCTACCTTAACTACCAAACCACTTTCGTCCACATATTTTACAGAGCTTGCTCCAGAACTATCAGCTGTTAATCTATCAACAGCCCAAACAGTTGTAGAACTTGCACCAGAACAATCAACAACTACATTTGCAGCTTTCAAATCTTTTGCCAATAAAGATGATGCACCAGAAACCGAAATTGCTAAATCTTGTACATTACCCGAAATTTTCATACTTGATGCACCAGAATTATCTACCGCAATTTGATTAGATACTACATCTAATTTCAAGTTACTTGCTCCAGATAAATCAACCGCTAGTTTATCAACTTTAAGAGTTGGAATAACATTTACATTTGATGCACCAGAAATAGAAAATGATCTTAATTTTTTGTGAGGAAAATTAATTTTAATCTTTTCATTATTCAAATTAACCGTTCCTTTTATCGATATTTTCAAAACTCCATTCTTCACTTCCGTCTCAATTCTATCCATTATATTATCAGGTGCTTCTATCGTAATTGCACCATCATAATCACCATCATTTACAGTTACCGCAATAGCACTACTTACATCAATTCCTTCAAAAGATGAAATTGTTCTTTTTTGTGTAATTGTATTCTCACTTGCTGATACTCTATCTAAATAATTAGAAACTGGAGATTTTGAATTTAAATCTACCGAACAACTCGCAAATCCTAACGAGCTGAATATTAAAATTGGAATTAAAATGTACTTCATCTAGTGTATTTTATAATAAGACGTCTAAGTTTTAGAAAAGTTACACAAAAAATTAAACTTTATTCAAAATTCTAAATCAATCCATCATAAATATTTAGTATTTTCGCTTTCTATGAAGATCATCAGTTACAATGTAAACGGAATTCGCGCAGCGATGACCAAAGGTTTGGTTGATTGGTTGCAAGCTGCACAACCAGATGTATTTTGTATTCAGGAAACTAAAGCAATGCAAGAGCAAGTGGATACAAAACCTTTTGAAGATTTAGGCTATCATATTTATTGGCATGCCGCAGAGAAAAAAGGTTACAGTGGAGTTGCTATTTTTTCTAAAACAAAACCAAATCATGTACAAATAGGTACAGGAATCGATTATATTGATTTTGAAGGTCGCGTTCTTAGATTAGATTTTGACAACGTTTCTGTTATCAGTTTATATTTACCAAGTGGAACAAATATAGATCGCTTAGATTTTAAATTACAATTTTGCGAAGACTTTAAAAATTATATTAAAGAGCTTAAAATTTCGCACCCTAATTTAGTTATCTGTGGTGATTATAATATTTGTCACGAAGCAATTGATATTCATGATCCGGTAAGGAATGCAAAAGTTTCTGGTTTTTTACCAATAGAAAGAGAATGGATGACAGCTTTTATAGAAGAATGCGGAATGATAGATTCTTTTCGTTACTTTGTAAAAGAACCACACAACTATTCGTGGTGGTCATACCGTGCAAATTCGCGCAATAATAACAAAGGTTGGCGAATAGATTATAATATGGTGAGCGATACTTTACGTGATAACATGAAAAGAGCCGCTATTTTACCAGAAGCAAAACATTCGGACCATTGTCCTGTTTTAGTAGAATTAGACGTTTAAGTTTTATAAAAATGAAAAAAATTATCCTTAGTTGTTTAACAGTTTTCGCACTAACAAGTTGTGTTCCTCAAAAACAATTTCAAGAGTTAGAGAATAACTATTACAAAGCATTAGACGACCAATCAAGTACGTCGAAAGATTTGACATTAGCAAATCTAAAAATCGAAAATCTTGAAAAAGATTTAGAACGTACAAAAAAAGAATTGTATGCAAAAGACACTGCATTAGTTAATACGCAACATATCATAAAAGCTACTCAAAAAGAATACGATTCTTCTATGCAAGAATTATATTCGGCTTTGAATAGTTCTGGTGAAAAATCTAAATTATTCTATACACAATTGAATGATAAAGAAAAGCAAGTAGCTGATTTAACACAAAAAGTAAAAGATCTTGATGCTAAATTAGATGCAAAAGACACCGAAATTTTCAATCTTAAGAAACAAATCTTAACAATGGAAATTAATCAAAAGGTTTCTGCTGCTACAAGTACACCAGCGCCTACAACACCAGCCAAAACAACTGGAACAAAAAAATAACCAAAAAGTCTTATCTGTTTTGATAAGACTTTTTTTATTCTCCAATTCATACTAACTTTGTAGCAAGTAAAAAAAATGAATGAAAGTTATTTGTGAAACAAAACAATTAGTTTTACGTGAATTTTTTGAAATTGATGCATACGAATTATTTCAAATGAATTCGGATCAAGAATTGATGAAAATCGTAAACGAAAAACCATATAAATCTGAAGAGGAAGCACAGTTTTTTATTCAAAATATGGAAAAACATTACCAAGAATTTGGTTTTGGTTTATGGGGTGTTCACGAGAAAAAAAGTGGTCGTTTTGTTGGTTGGGGCGGATTGCGTCAAACAAAATTTGGACCAGTAGTTAACATTCGACTGAAACGTAAATTTCAGAACAAAGGTTACGGAACAGAAGTAATAAATGCGATTGTAGATTACGCAAAAGATGAGTTAAAATTAGAAAAACTTGCTGCCAAAGCAAATGCGAATCAACCTGAAACATTAAAACTTTTACAAAAATCAAAACTAAAACCAAGCGAAGAAAACGAATTGGTTTTTAAATTATAATAAAAAACGAGAACAAATGTTCTCGTTTTTTATGTTTTATTTTTTGGCTTGAGGTGGAAAATCTTTTAACATTTTCAAAACTCCTCTCTGTATATTTTCTGCTCTTACTTCTGGTGATGCTTTTAGCGGCATTTGTATTTTAAGAATTCCTTCCCAAACCAAACGTCCATCACTAAACATGGATACTGTATAATTCTGATTCAGTTTTTGTGACATAATCGGAATACCAACCGAAACACCTCCACCAAAACCATATCCTCCAGTTCCCATTCCGATTCCTACGTTCGAATTTTGTTCTTTCGAAACATATTCTTCTGGTTTTACTTGTACTGCTAAATTAGCATTATTTGATTGTTGAAAACCACGATATAACATTCCTTTCTCTATCGAAGAAAATAATCTTGCCGAATCTAAATCATTTAATCCCAAATTATTTGTTTCTACAAATGAGTACGTTTTATTTTGTTCAAAATTAAAATCTCGATCATAATCTACCGCAACATTTCTTGTACTGCATGAAACTATTGTTATAAAAACAGCTCCTAATAAAAGTATTTTTTTCATTTTAAATTTTCTTTAATCCGTTTTTAATTTTGAATATAAATCTACACTTAAATATTGGTCATCTTTAATTTCGCAATCTCTCATTGTTCCTTCAAAAACAAATCCCATTTTCTCTATTGCGTTTTTACAATTCATGTTTTTTGAGTCAACAAATCCTTCTATTCTATGTAGATTAAAAGAATTATAACCAAAATCACAAATTAATGGAAATGCTTCTTGCATAAATCCTTGTTTCCAAAATTCTGGTAAAAGCCAAAATCCAATTTCAGCTTTTTTATTTTTTCTATCTAAATTATTCAATCCTCCAATTCCATAAAAAATTGAATTATCAATAGAACAAATCGCCCAATAAATTCCAGTTTCTGTTTCTTCTAAATTTTTATACCAATCAATCTGTTCTTGTGTTTCTTCTAAAGATTTGTAGCTAACACCATAATATGCAATAACTTCTGGATGTGATAATCCTTTAAAAATATTTTGAATATCATCTTGTCTTATTTGTCTTAAAATTAATCTTTCAGACTTCAAAACAGGAAAACTCACCTTATTTTATTGATTTTATATAGATTTCTACTACTCTTCTTAAGGAATCGAAACCAATTTCATCTAAATTAATTTCATCTATTGCAATCCATTTTACGGCAGCAATTTCTTCCTTTTCTAATACAATTTCTTCATCTGGAAAATCTGCAATAAAAGCTAAATCACACGTTTTATATGGAATTCCTTTATACTCGTAATTATTGGGTTTAGATATAAAATAAGTGAAATTATCTAACGGAATTGTAATTCCTAATTCTTCTTCGATTTCGCGTTGACAGGTTCTTTCTGCAGACTCATCAGGATCTGTGAAACCTCCTGCTAAATCTAACTTTCCTTTTTGTGGTTCTTTATTACGAACAGTAAATAATAGTTTATCGTCTTTTCGTAAAATTACCGCAACAGCAGCTGCTACGTTTTGATAATAAACCAAATTACAATGATCACATGCCATTCTTCGGAAATTAAATTCGGGAATTGAATGACCACAGTTTGGACAAAATTTGAAAGACTTAATCATATAAAAGTTAAGTTTTGGTTATTTATTTCTTGGATGAAATTTGATAATTGCATCTCTAATATATTCTTGATCTACATGTGTGTAAATCTCGGTTGTTGTAATACTTTCGTGTCCTAACATCAATTGTATCGCACGCAAATCTGCTCCATTTTTTAACAAATGTGTCGCAAATGAATGTCGAAAAGTATGCGGACTAATTGTTTTTTTAACACCTGCAATTATCGATAATTCTTTTACAATTGTAAAAATCATCACGCGAGTCAGATTTTTTCCTCTTCTATTTAAAAATAAAAAATCTTCAAATCCTGGCTTTATAGTGATATGATTACGAATTGTTTCCTTATACAAGTTAATGTATTTTATTGTATAATCGCTTATAGGAACCAACCTTTGTTTATTTCCTTTTCCGATAACGCGAATAAATCCATCATCAAAAAATAGATCAGAAATTTTAAGATTTATCAGTTCCGAAACACGTAAACCACAACCGTAAAGTGTTTCTATAATTGCTCTATTTCGTTCGCCTTCTGGCTTAGATAAATCAATTACTTCTGTCATTTTATCAATTTCTTTTTCTGATAAAACATCCGGTAATTTCATTCCTATTTTTGGCGTTTCCAAAAGCGAAGTTGGATTATCTTCTCTAAAATCTTCTAATTGTAAATAACCGAAAAAACTTTTTAAACCCGAAATTACACGCGCTTGCGAGCGTACACTGTAATCGCTTGATGCAAAATCGTGTATAAAAGCCGTCAAATCATCTTGTGTATAATCTAACGGTTGTTTATCAGAATGATTAATCAGTTTTTGTATATCATGTAGATAACCTTCAATTGTATTGGCAGAAACTCGTTTTTCTAATTTCAGATACATTTGATAGTCATACAAAGCATCTTTCCAGTGCATTTATTTTGTTTTATTTTCTAGTTCAAAAATTCGCTTTATCATTTCATCCTCTGGACTCCAAATTTCATAAAAGGCGCGCGAACCATATAAGTCCTCTGCTATAACAGCTTTCATGTAATTATCCACAGTAGTCGAATAAATTGGATTGAACTCCTTTGCTGGAATTCCTAAAACACCCAAAAATTCTTCTCTATACATACCTGCACTAAAATAGCGTAAATATGTTTTCTCATTATGAAACATGAAGAAGTCATGAATTGAATATATTTTTTTGAACAAAAAGTCGTTAAAGTAATTCGCATCTTGATTATAATACAACCAATTTGCAACAGAATTTGTATCTAAAGCCACAAATTCATCTGGTATAATTCCTCCACCACCGTAAACTTTTTTACCTGATGGTGCTGTATATTCTAAATTTTTATTGACTTTGATAGAGTCTTTATTGTATAATTCTCCTGATTTTAAACGCTCATACAAATCATCACTGTACTTCGCTGTTCCTTTATCGTATGGTTTTTGAATAGATCGTCCTGATGGTGTAAAATAATTGGCAACCGTTAAACGGACACGTGTATTATCACCTAAATTAATTTCACGTTGCACCAAACCTTTTCCAAAAGAACGTCGACCAACAATTGTTCCTCGTCCATAATCTTGTAAAGCACCTGCTACAATTTCACTTGATGAAGCTGAACTTTCATCAATCAGAACATAGACTTTTCCTTTCTCAAAAAGACCATAATTGGTTGCGTAGATGTATTTTTTCTTTTTAGATTTATCTTGAGTATAAACAATTAATTCATCTTTTGTTAAAAACTCATCGGCAATTTCTTCTGCAACGCGCATAATTCCTCCACCATTTCCTCGCAAATCGAAAACCAAGGTTTTCATTCCTCGTCCAACTAAATTATCTAGGGCTTGATGAACTTCCGACGCAGAGTTTTCTGAAAAACGTGTTAATTTGATATATCCCATATCTTTTGTTAACATGTGTTCTCCAGTAACTGTTGCAATTGGAACAATTGTACGTTTTAGTTTTATAGCAATTAATTTCTTATCTCGAATAACGGATAAATTAACTTCTGAACCTTTTTTACCTTTCAGTAAAGTTTCAATTGTTTTATTATCTTTCGCAATTAAAGATTGATTGTCTACCGAAATTACTTGATCTCCGAATTGTAATTTACCTGTATTAGAAGTTCCAGGAATTGTACGCTCTACAATTATTGTATCATTCAGCGTTCTGAATTGTATACCAATACCTACAAATTCACCTTTTATTTGTTCTTCTGCCTCTTGTACAGAAGCTTTGTTGATATATGTACTGTGCGGATCTAGTTTACCAACCATATAGTTGATTGCATCATCAACCAAGCTATCCGAATTAACTTCATTTACATATTCATTGTCTATCAAAGATACTAATCGACGAATTTTCTGTTCGTTATCCGAATATTGCAAACCAATGATATCTTTATTATCATCAAGAGCAAAATCGTATTTTTTACCGACTAAAAATCCTACCAGAAATATGATGATAACCAGTAAAATAATGTTAATAACTTTGAAAAAACCTTTCATCTAATTGTATAATTCTTCTTCTGTAATTTGTTGAATTGTAACACCTGCTTGTTCTAAAAAATCTAATCCAGAAATATCTTTGTATTGCTGAATATAAACAATACGCTTGATACCTGCTTGAAGAATTAATTTACTACAATCTTTACAAGGGGACAATGTTATATACAATGTTGCGCCTTCTGCAGATTGGGTTGATGTTGCACATTTTAGAATTGCATTTGCTTCGGCATGTAAAACATACCATTTTGTATTTATTTCTTCGTCTTCACAATCATTCTCAAAACCACTTGGAGTTCCGTTGTATCCATCCGAAATAATCATTCGATTTTTAACAATAATTGCACCAACTTTTTTACGTTGGCAATAAGAAAGATTTGCCCATTCGAAAGCCATTTTCAAATAAGCGACATCATATCGTAATTGTTTAGCTAAATTATTTTCCATTAAGCTTCTTCTTTTCTTTTGGTCCATAATGGTGGAATAAAAAATGGTAAAGGATTTCTAAAAAATGCTTTGATTGTATGCGAAATCATGGTGAAAATTTTATAAAAAGGAATATTATTAGAGCGCATTGCCATTAATAATGATAAAGTAAAACTTACCAAAAAGTTGCACCAACCTATCATAAAAATTGCTATAAAACCAATAATTATAGGACCTACATCAAAATGATAACCCATTCCTCCAATACCCATCGCAAAATTACCAGCTGCAAAAGTAATGTGCCTAATATCGAAAGGAAATCCTGTAAAATCTCCTAATAAAAATGCACATCCCATCATAAATCCGAATGCTACATTACCTACAATTCCACCCATATTTTTTTCTACCCAATTAGAAATTCTTCTTCTTTTTCGGACAGAAAATGTTTTTTTGAGAATTGGATGATTGTAAACACGCTCTGGTATATTATTGAATCTTTGACTGTTAATTGTCATTCCAGAAATTAATCCAGAAAGAAATAAAAATGTACCTGCAATTCCTCCAAAGTAGAAAATATGCCAATCCATTGTCACAACTTCTTCCCAAAAATGATACGCTTTAGAGTATTTCAAAACTTCGAAACCGAGCACCGAATTAAGCAAATAAAATATTCCGAATGAAACTACAAAACCAGCAACTACGTTTCCTAAGAAAGCAATCATTTGACTTCGTACCAATTGTGCAAATAAGGTTGTAAAGTCTTTTATATTAAGATCCGATCCTGATTTTGGAACTAACGATTGTGCTAAACGTGCCGCTGTCATAGAGGGTTGTTTTGTTGCAAGCGTCATGTGTGTCAAATATATTGCGCAAAATCCTACAGCATAATTTATACTATAAAAAAATGCTTTAAATAAAGGTGATGTATCGGGTATATTTCCTATTCCTGTTTTTATAAAACATAAAAAAGAAACAATAAAACCACCTCCACAAGCTGTCCAGAACATTTTATTGTATTCTTTCGCTGTTTGTGTAATGTATTTTTCTCCTGTTTTTCCATTGTGATAAGTAACTAAAAAGGTAATCAAATAAACTGTTGAGCTTAATTGATTCGTCATAAAGTTTTTAGGCGCATAAAATTCTGTCCATTTTTTAGTCGCAAGACTATAAAATGAAATAACTCCGTGAATTTTAAGGTCATTATAACTATTCAAAATCGTCTGTAAACGAGCCAACTGTTGTTGCAAACGATTCAGTTTTGCTGCTACTTTTAACGAAATTCCTTTGTAATCTTTTTGAGTTAAAATATCATTTAAGGTATGCTTACATTTTGATATACTTTCCTTTATCTCTAGCATATCAAAACCAGCTTGTGGACTTTCTATGATATTACTAATCTGCATAGATAGTTTAGAAAATGAATTATCTAGATAATTAACCTCAGAACTATAACGCATCATTTCTTTATCCGAAAAACCTCCCGTAATACGAACTGTTAAGATAGAAATTGCTTGTAATAGTTGGTTTTGTATGTTTGCGGTATTTTTCTTGAATTGATCTTCTGGAATATCTTGATAAAGAACTTCGAAGAATTTTTTCCATCGATCTCTCGGAATTATACGCAATGAGGCTAAATTCTTCGAGTTATAAAATAGTTCATTTACAACTGAAGTTAACTCATTATTATCTTCGATATCTGGTAGAACAGAATCCATTATTTTTTTTCTAAATAATGAAAATAAATTGTCTTCTACGTGAATACCGCTATCAACTAAATAACTAACGAAATTTATTTTTCCAAAAGTATTTTCTAACTCTTCTCTTAAAATTAATCTATAAGTAGAATTGGTCTGTAATTTTGAAATTAGATCGTCTATGAAAGAAATTGAATCTGGATAATCTTTTCGTGCTTTTTCTAATAATCTTATGATAAAGCTCTTTTCGTATTTTTTATTTTGTTCAAATATAGAATCTAACGCCATACTTTAATTTCTTCATTCTGTGTACAAAAATAAAAAACTTATACCACTAAGCAGTATAAATTTGTAGAAATAAAAAGGTGATTCTTTTTTTGAATCACCTTTTGTATATATTAAAATTTAAAGTTCTTTTTATCTATTGCAGGATTAATCTTGATATCCGAAAAACGAATAATATACTCGCCTCCTTCAACTGGTTTTCCTAATATTTTGGTAGCAAAAGAAAGTCCATTAAACATTTTGAAATTGGAGTAATAAAGTGTTTCATCTTTATTTTTTTCCATCACAATTTCATAAGAATTTTTATCAAAACAATAAACTGTAGAATTCGAATTTTTTGTTAATTCGACTTTATAACAACTATTTTTTTGGTCGTATTTTTCTGTACCAACATATTTTACTTTAAATCCTTTTTGTTTATATTTTAAAACATCAGAATCAAAAGCGTCTGGTTTATACTCTGGTACAACTACATTTTTCTTGGCAACTTCACTATATGTCCAGCCATTTTTACCATCATAACCTTCGTTCAAAATCTCTTTACCATTCATCACAAAAACCACTTTTTTATTGTATGGTCTTTGGTGATAAACAATCATAGGATATGTGTCTCCGATATTTATAATGGCTTCTCCTTTGAGAATAATACTGTTCAAATTATTCCAAGCTGCTTCTCCTCCTGTTTTTTGTATATGTGTTTCTATTATTTTATCTGCATCTTGCCCAAAAACAACTACAGAAAATAATGATAATACAATTGCACTCAACTTCATTTTCAACATAAAAACTTTTTTCGTTTATAATTGGTTGAACAATATACAAAACAAATTTAAAGTTCTACTTATCCAAACAAGAGTTTAATCTAATTTAACTTCAATATGCGACCAGTTTTCTCCTCTTAAAATACGGTAAACTTGTCCTTGTGAGATATTAAATTGTTTTGCTAAAGTAGAAATTCTAGCCTTTCTATTCGGATCCATTAACTTCTTCTTAAGGCGAATTACCTGAGCTTCTGTTAATTTACTATTTGGAATACTGTCTAGACGAGAGCGTCCTTTCATCATTCTAAATAAATCTTTGTTATGCTCTTTCCATTCATCTAAAGTTGCCCACTTTAAATTATCTAAAGCATTGTTTAATTTATTGTGATCAAGATGTACAACGTACTCCTTGTTTTCTTTATTTGGTAAAAAAGTTTCGGCTATCATTTTGTGTACATATTTTGCCGTTCTTTTACCATCAGCTTTCGTTACCCATATTGCGCGGTAACCATTATTGATTGCTCCTTCTAAAACTTTATGCTTGTCTTGACCTGTATAAAGTTTTTTAACTAAGCCTTCTTTTGAGACTAAAAAAGATCTTTTTTCTATTAAACCTTCTGCTCCGTATTCTTTCCATGAATCACTCATAATCACTATTTTAACTTACGTTTACATTTTACAACAACATTCATACCGAAATCATTTTTTTATCTATTTTTTTTAAATAAATGATGACAATATTTTTTAAATTTTAAGATCGATTTCGTCGCAAAGATAGTTTATATATAGTTTATTGATTATTTTTTAACAACATCGGATAGATATTTTTTTGCTCTCTCTAAATCTTCAGGTGTATCAATTCCTACACCAATAAAATCAGTTTCAATCACTTTTATTTTCATACCATATTCTAAATAACGTAATTGTTCTAATTTTTCTGCTTTTTCATTTTGACGCATTTCCAATTTAGAAAATTTTAGCAAAGCCTCCTTTCTAAAACCATAAATACCTATATGACGAAAATAGTTTGGAGCAAAATTAGTTTCGCGTGCAAAAGGAATTGGACTTCGAGAAAAATACAAGGCAAAATCTTTATAATCTGATACTACTTTTACAAAATTCGGATTATTAATTTCTTCTTCCTTATAAATAGGCTCTTTTAAAGTCGCTACATCTACATTTTCACCTTCTACTCCATCAAAAGATGATAAAATATCTGCTAATGCTTTCTCATTAACAAAAGGTTCGTCCCCTTGTACATTCAGTACAATATCACATTCTATATCTGTAACAGCTTCAGCAATTCTATCACTTCCTGTTTCATGATCCTTTATACTCATAATTGCTTTTCCTCCATACGAAGAAATTTCATCATAAATAAGTTTAGAATCTGTTACCACAAAAACATCATCAAAAAGCTGTGTTGCAATTACGTTTTCATACGTCATTCTAATCACAGTTTTATCGCCCAATTGTTGCATCAACTTACCTGGAAAACGCGATGCAGCGTAACGAGCTGGAATTACGGCTATTTTTTTCACTTTTTTTATTTTCAAATTTCAGTAAATTTAAAATACTATGAGATGAAATCCATCTATATTCAACAAAATAATTATAGTATCTTTGTCAAAATAAATTTTCTGTATGAAGATTGCTTTCAAAATTTTGTTATTTTTGATTTCATTAGGGTTGATTTATATCTTAATCAACGAGTTAAAAATCCAAGGATAAAGAAAAATTTATGTCAAAAACAGCAACTCAACGTTCGTTAGCGATTTTATTATCACACGATATGCTTAGTTATATTACAAAAACAACTGATGGAGAAACTACTTCTTATTCGGATGTTTATGACTATTCTGTGGATTTTACGAATCTTAATAAAACGGAAATTGAGATTGAACACGAATTACGTTCTAATTTGACATTGTTACAAGAATATGATTTTGTGCACATTTGCTTTTTATCGACAACAATTAACGTGGTTCCAAATCAGTTTTTACATCATCCATTAGAGGATCTATTAACTCTTTCTAACTACAATCCTATAAAATTAGCGATTGATTGTCCTTTGGAAAATGAAGATGCGTCTATTGTTTACAATATTCATTATCCGTTAAAAAACATTTTACTTTCGTTGCCAAATTTACAGAATGCACGCTTGTATCATTCGGGTAAATTTTTGATTGATTATGGTAAAATCAATTCCAAAGACGACGAAATTTACATCAATTTGATGCATCAAAAATTAGAAATTTGCATTCTACATAAAGGAGATTTTATTTTTTATAATTTATTTGAAACAAAAACCAAAGAGGACTTTTTGTTTTACATTTTGTATACATTAAATCAATTAAATATTAGTCCAAATAATGTTTCGTTATATGCTTTTGGTGACCTTTTAAACTCACCAGAATATTATGAAACATTAAAAAAATACATCAGAAATGTTAATTTCAACAATAATGACAAACAATTAGGACAATATTTTACATTATATAAATTATTCGAATGCGAATTATTTCAGGAACATTAAAAGGAAAAAGAATTACCGCGCCAACTAATTTACCGGTGCGCCCAACTACAGATTTTGCCAAAGAGGCATTATTTAACATTTTGAACAACGAATGGTATTTTGATGAAATTTCGGTTTTAGATTTATTTTCTGGAATTGGAAGTATTTCATTAGAATTTGCCTCGAGAGGAGCCAAAAAAGTAACTTCTGTTGACAATTTCTACGGCTGTATAAAGTTTTTAGACGAAACAAGTAAACAACTAAAATTAGACGAAACAATTACAACTGTAAAAAGTGACGTCCTAAAATTTTTGGAAAAATCAGCATCAAAAAAATATGACATTGTTTTTGCTGATCCTCCTTATGATTTGGAAGTAGATGCTTATAAAACAATTGTAGAATTAATTTTCAAGAACGAATGGTTAGAAGAAGGTGGAAACTTTGTTTTAGAACATCCTTCTACTATTTCTTTTGAAGATTTACCTCATTTTGTACAACATAAAAAATACGGAAACGTACATTTTACATTCTTCGAATAAAATCTCAATTTTATATTTTTATTAACAAATCGGCTGTATATGATATGTATCAGCCGATTTATTTTTTATTTGTAATAAGTCTAATTAAATTTGCAATATTAATTTTATTTAGAATAAATACATATAATATATGAGAAAGAATTCACTTCTACTTACAACAATAACTCTACTTAGCTTTTCTTCTGTTTTTGCACAAGAACATGAAAAAGAGAAAAAAGATACTGTTAACGATTTACAACAAGTTGAAATTTTTGGAGATCGTAATAAAAAACAACGTGGATTAGAAGCTATCACACGTTTTCCTGTAACACCAAATCAGCAAATACAAACCATATCTACAATTTCAGAGAAATTAATCCAAGAACAAGGAGCATTAACTATTACGGATGCTGCTCGAAATGTTCCTGGAGTAACCTTATTTGGCTCTTACGGTGGAAATAGAGAATCTATGTCTATTCGTGGATATCGTGGAACTCCTGTACTAAGAAATGGTGTAAGACAAGACTCAGATTTTAGAACCGCTGGCGCAATTGCAGATATGCAAGGAATTGAATCTGTACAAGTAATCAAAGGTTCTGCTGCCATTACACAAGGTGTAGGAAACAGTTTAGGTTCTGCAGGAGGAGTAATTAATTTAGCAACTAAAACTCCACGTTTTATAAATGCTGGAAATATTGGATTACGTGTAGGTTCTTGGAATCAAGTTCGTACAACATTTGATGTTCAACGTGTTGTTGACAATGCAAAAACTTTTGCTTTTCGTCTAAACGGAGCTTATCAACAAGGTGATAGTTATAGAGATATTGTGAATAACAAAAGATTCTATATACAACCTTCTGTTGCTTGGAGACCTGATGATAAGACAGAAATTATTGCAGAAATGGATTATTTAAATTTCGAAGGAGTTCCAGATGTAGGTACTGTAAATTTAAACAACGATTTTACAGAAGCTTTAGCTAATATGGGACATCGTTTCTTAGGTTTTGATACAGATTTTGATAAAAGTGAAGCTACAACATACTCATTACGTGCTACTCGTCAATTAACAGACAAAATTAATGTACGTGCTGCATACTATGGTTCGGTAAACGATCGTGATCAACAAAGTACTTCATTATCATTAATAAAAGATAAAGCAGGAAATGTTGCAGATTACGCTTTAAGAACAAGATCTTTAGGACATTCAACTAGAAATGATAGAAATACAACAATTCAGATTGATGTAATGGGAAAAGATTTTCAGGCAGGAATTCTTAAATGGAGTTGGCAAGCTGGTTACGATTACACAACTTATCGTGTAGATTCTCGTAGCGCACAAATTGATTCGAAAAAGGTAGATAAAGACGGTAAACCAATTATGACATCTACTATTCCTGTAGTAGAAGACCCAATAAATGTACTACAAGATATTAATAATAAATTACCTAATAATTTTGATTTTTCTCAATTAGCAATCAATACATCAAGTCCTCTTGATAACGGTTACTACTATGGTTTTATGACTCAACATCATCTTAATATTACAGATTATGTAAAAGTTGTTGGAGCTTTGAGATGGTCATATTCTGGTGTAAACTCAAAAGATGTTTTAGATCCAATGATAGGATTAATGGTTTCGCCAATTAAAAATATTAATTTATTTGGATCATTTACAACAACATCTTCTTTACGTTCTGCATCAAATCCATTACAAGGAGGAGGAACAGTTGGTACTTCTCGCACAAAGCAATTTGAAACTGGTATTAAAACAGATTGGTTTAATGACAGACTTAGAGCAAATATCACATACTTTGATATGGTTAATGAAAATTTAGCTTACGAGGTTATGAATGGAAATACACGAACTGGTTATTACTTACTTGCAGGAGATCTAAAAAGAAAAGGTATAGAGATTGAAGTAACTGGACGTCCATTGTCAAATGTTCAAGTTATGCTTGGATATTCATACTTAGATACGCAATACGAAGGTTCTCCAACATATGTAGATGGTTCACGCCCAATGAATGCTCCACGCAATACAGCTAACGCATGGGTGCAATACAAATTCCAAAATACAAATACTTTTGTTGATGGTTTATCACTATCTGTTGGCGCATATTACGTTGGTTCTCGTCCAGTTAACGATAGAAATACAACAAAGGATGCTCATGGAAATGTAATGAATGGACAAGCTCCATTCTTAATGCCAGAATACACAACGCTTAATGCACAAGTTGGGTATTCAATAAAGAAATTTGATTTCCGTTTATTCTTTAATAATATTACAGACGAAATCGGATACAACTCATATTACCGTGGTGGATACATCAATCAAATTGATCCATTTAACATGGCTGGACAAATTGTTTTCAAATTCTAATTTTCCTTAGAACAACTATATTTTATATCATTTTTAATACAAAGCGACAATTTAAAAAATTGTCGCTTTTATTTTTTATAGAATTAGCTTAACTTTCCTCAAATTTATTAGTTAATATGAAAACAAAACTTACAACACTATTAATAGTACTTTGCTCTATTTTTAGTTTTGCACAGCAAACAGAAAATACTTTAAAAACAATTCCCGAATTTTCTTTTCTAAAAATGCAATCAGACGGAATTTACAACTCAAAAGATATCAAAAAAGGAAAACAAACTTTGATTGTTTTGTATTCTCCAACGTGTATTCATTGTCAATTAGCGTTAAATCATTTCAATAATAATTACGAAGAACATTTCAAAAACACTCAAATTATTTTAGTTTCAGAATATAAAGCCGAAGAGGTATTACCTTTCTTAAAAGAGCATGCGCCAAAATTAGTAGACAATAAAAATGTTGAGTTATTGTATGATTCTAATTATGAATTTGGTCCAATTTTTCAACCAACATCTATTCCTACCTTTTATTTGTTTGACAAAGACAAAAATCTATTAACAACTAAAAAAGGTTCGGTAGAAGCAAATCAAATTTTTAATTTTCTGAAATAATTATTCAAAAAAAATAGAAATAAAAAACCCGTTCCATAATTGGAACGGGTTTCTTTTGATATATAAAATCGATTACCGATTATTTACCTTGTTGTTGAGCTGCTTGAGCTTGAATTTGTTTTTGTAATTCTTGCAATTGAGCATCAGACATTCCTTGTCCTCCTTGAGCACCTGGTTGACCTGCTGCTGGAGCTGGCTGACCTTCTTTGAAGTCTACTAACTCTACTTCGAATTCCAATGCTTGGTTTGGTCCAATTTGTCCTCCAGGAGCTCCCATTTCACCGTAACCTAAGTTAGCAGGAATATAGAATTTGTATTTTGCACCTTTTGTCATTAATTGTAAACCTTCTGACCAACCTGGAATAACTTGGTTTAAAGGAAATTCTACACCTCCTTTAGCTTCTGGGTTTTTATCTGTACTATCAAAAACTTTACCTGTTGATAAAATTTTTCCTGTATATTTTACTTTAACTACACTGTTAATATTTGGTTTAGCTCCAGATCCTTCTTTTTCTACAACATAAACTAATCCTGAAGCTGTAGCTTTAGCTCCTGAAGCTTTTTTCTTCTCTTCGATTAATTTAGCAGATTCGTCTAAGTTTTTCTTAACCAATTTTTGTTGATTACTCTTTGCATAAGTATCTAAAATACCCATACCAGCTTCTTGTGTAATCAATAATTTCTTGTGGCGAACAACATCCATAATCCCTTGAACAATGATATCTTTGTCCATTTGATCTAATTGTTGTTGGTTGATTACCGTTTCTATTTGTTGACCAACTTGTTGACCAATCGCATAAGATTCTCTACCTTCTTTACCAGCTTTTAAGTAATCGCGGATCCCTTTTTCTAATTGATCGTAGTTGATACTATCAGTTTCAACTAAACGTCCTCCAAGACCTTTGATTTGCTCACCAAGACCAGTACCAAAAGCATAAGAAGCCTTGTGGTCTTCGCTTTCTAATTTATCTACAGATTTTCCCTTGTTACAAGACGCTAACGACGCAACAACAAAAATCCCTAAAAGAACTTTTTTCATTATTTATAAAAATTTAGTGCAAGTTTAATAAGAAACTTTCATTATTCATACAAATCTAACCCAAATTCTTCTTTTAATTTTAATAAAAGTGGGTTTTTATCTGATAACTTCTGAAATTTATCCTTTTTAGATAGAATATGATTTTCTGCTTCTTTCTCTGATAATTTAATTTGAATGGCAAAATAATGATTTTTAAGTTGTGTTCGCAAATTATTTCTAATCCGATCTCGGTAAACCTCGAACTCTTGTTCAGAAGAATGTGAACTAAACTCAAAAATAATTTCATTTTCGATAACTTCTAAATTAGTCGTCATCAAAGCATTGTAAGAAGGTATATTATGTTCTATTTTTAATCGATCCAAAAACTTTTGCCAACTTTCTTTTACTTGATCTATTGTAAATTTTTCGCGTGGTAAATCATTTCTCAAAATTTCTTCTTGAAACTCTTCTACTTTATTCCCTGGTAAAGCCATTTTAAGGCTAAAAGATCCCAAACCATTATTTTTTATTGGCTTAGAAGCACGCGTATACTCTTTTACTTCTTGTTCTATAATCACACTTTTTACAACTGTCTGAGCTGTATTTTGTTGATTATTAACTTGATTTTGAATAATATTTGGAACAACAATATTTGAAACTTTTTGTTGCTCTTCTTTCAAATAGAATGTTGGTGGTACTATTCTATACTTTTTTTTTTTAGACCATTTTCATTCGCTGTTAAAGATGCTAATTGCATCAAAGCAATTTCTACCGTTAAACGTGGATTTTTACTTGCTTTATAATTTAAATCTGCTTCATTACAAATTTCAATTGCTCCAAATAAAAATGTTGCATCACATTTTTGTGCATGTTCTAGATACTTTGCTTTTATGCGTTCACCAACCTCTAACAAACTTACTGTGTTAGCTGTTTTAGCCATCAACAAATCACGGAAGTGAGCACCTAAACCAGAAATAAATAAATGTGCGTCGAAACCTTTATTCAAAATATCATTTAATTGTAACATCGCTTGTGGAATATCATTTTCTAAACAAGCGTCTGTCATTTTAAAATAATAATCGTAATCTAAAACATTTAAATTTTCTGCAACAGATGTATATGTCAAGTTTTTATTGGTAAAAGTTACCATTCTATCTAAGATAGATAATGAATCGCGTAACGCACCATCTGCTTTTTGTGCAATCAAATGCAACGCATCATCTTCAAACGTAACATGCTCTTTTTCGGCAACATTTTTCAAATGTCCTTTTATATCTTCAACACTAATTCGTTTGAAGTCATAAATTTGACAACGAGAAAGAATAGTCGGAATAATTTTATGTTTTTCTGTAGTTGCCAAAATAAAAATTGCGTGCGCTGGCGGTTCTTCTAATGTCTTTAAAAAAGCATTAAAAGCTGCTGTAGATAACATGTGCACCTCATCAATAATATATACACGGTATTTTCCAATTTGAGGAACAATACGAACTTGATCAATCAAATTACGAATATCATCAACCGAATTATTTGATGCAGCATCTAACTCAAAAATGTTAAAAGCAAAATCTTGATCGCCATCTAATCCATTTTCTTCGTTAATTTTTCTTGCCAAAATTCTTGCGCATGTCGTTTTACCAACACCTCTTGGTCCACAAAACAACAAAGCTTGTGGCAATTGGTTTGTCTTAATCGCTTGCTCCAAAGTATTTGTAATAGAAGCTTGTCCTACGACGTCTTCAAAATCTAGTGGGCGGTATTTTCTGGCTGAAACAACAAAATTTTCCATACTAATGGCAAATATAATGGTTTTAAATTTTATTTTTTAGGCAATTCTTCTTTTTTAAATCCTTTTCGACCAAAACAAAAATTGTGATACAAAAAATGAACATTAATCCTAAAGAAATAATTGAAGCTAAGATATAATTTACGTTTAAAAATAAACCAATAAAAGAAATTGAATAAAAACCCAAAGCAAAAAATAACATAATTTTTGTAGAATAGATTTGTGCAAATTTCCAATTTATTTCATTTTCCATTGACCTTTTTGTGCGATAACCATACAAAGGGTTAATATGTTTTGGAGGGAATATTCTTTGAATTAAACCTCCAATCAATAAAACTGTACCAAATATAATTGGTAAAATAAATAATGGACTTTCTAAATTCATTTTAAATATTTAAAATTAAATTCTTCATATTAATTATATCAAAATACAAAAAATTAAATACTTTTTCGTTAGATTGGTCTTTAAAGTTTCATTATTTTTGCGCTAATATACTCAACCTTACAAATGGCTATAAAAAACACACAGGAAGTTCCTAAAACTCCTAAAAAACAAATCATAAAAACAATTGTCGGAATCATTTTCTTGGTTCTTGGCTTGTTATTATTTATATCGTTTATCTCTTATTTCTTTAATGGATTAATTGATCAAAGTCAAATCTCTGATTTATTGGATAAAAATGATCCTGCTGAAAATGTATTCGGAAAATTTGGAGCCTTACTTGGAGAAATTTTCATTTTGCAAGGTATTGGTGTTGTTGCCTTTTTTATTCCCGTTTTCTTTATTCTTTTAGGAGTTAAAATTGCTACAAATTGGAAAAAAATTAAACCATTCACAACGCTTTATCAAAGTATCTTTTTTATGATTTGGTTACCAATTTTATTTGGTTGTATTTTTCCAGATCAACATATGCTTTGTGGTGTAATGGGTTTCGAGATTAATGATTTTCTAAACAGTTTTATTGGTAAACTTGGTGTTATCTTGTTACTTATAGTTAGTTTGATTATTTATTGTGTGATTCATTTTAGAGTAACGTACGAAATGTTACAAGAAAAAATGGAAGAACGTGCACAGCAAAAAGAGATTGATCGAATAGAAAAAGAGCAAGAACGAATCAAAAAAGAACAAATTGAACTAAGACAGCGTAAAGAGCTAGAGGAACAAGAAAAAATAAATAAATTTAATAAAGAAGCAGAAACGCAACAAGAGAAAGATGCGTTAGAAGAATTAAACTTGATTAAAGTAGCAGAAGACAAAGCAATTCAATCTCATCGTATTAATCCTGATGAAGCTTTTAGTCAAAACTTTACTGTTAATCAACCAAAAGAGGAAGAACAAATTGACGAAATGCCTCTGAATATAACGACTTTAGTTGTTGATGAAATTGATGATAATGAAGAAGTCGATTTTGTACAAACTTATGAAGAAGAAGTTGTTGACGAATTAGAAAATATTGATTCGGATACTGAAAATGGAGTTGAGCTTAAAATTACACAAATTGACGAAGAAGAAACTTTAGAGCAAACTTCTGCGCGATTAGTACAAGAACAAGGCGAATATAATCAACGTTTAGATTTACCTAGTTTTCAATTTCCTCCTATTTCTATGTTAAAAAAGTATGACACAGGAAATACATTGATCGATCAAAAAGAATTAGAGGTAAATAAAAATAGAATTATCGAAACCTTAAGAAATTATGGAATTGAGATTGCATCTATTACAGCAACCATAGGACCTACAGTTACTTTGTATGAAATTGTACCACAAGCTGGAGTTCGTATTTCTAAAATTAAAAATTTAGAAGACGATATCGCCCTTAGTTTATCTGCGCTTGGTATTCGTATTATTGCACCAATTCCTGGAAAAGGAACAATTGGTATTGAGGTTCCGAATAGCAATCCTTCTATGGTTTCTATGCATTCGGTTATTGCATCTCAAAAATTTCAGAATTCGGATATGGAGTTGCCAATTGCTTTTGGTAAAACAATTACAAATGAAACTTTTATTGCAGATTTAGCTAAAATGCCTCACTTATTGATGGCTGGTGCAACAGGACAAGGTAAATCGGTTGGGTTGAATGCTATTATTACATCATTACTTTATAAAAAACATCCATCCGAGTTAAAATTTGTAATGGTTGATCCAAAAAAAGTAGAGCTTACACTTTATTCGAAAATAGAACGTCATTATTTAGCTAAATTACCCGACGCTGAAGAAGCTATTATTACAGACAATGCAAAAGTTATTAACACTTTAAATTCGCTTTGTATTGAAATGGATGATCGTTATGATTTATTAAAAAATGCATTTGTTCGTAACATAAAAGAATACAATGCTAAGTTTAAGGAAAGAAAATTAAATCCAGAACAAGGACACCGTTTTTTACCTTATATCGTATTGATTGTTGATGAGTTTGCAGATTTGATAATGACCGCAGGAAAAGAAGTTGAATTACCTATAGCTCGTTTAGCACAATTAGCACGTGCCGTTGGTATCCATTTAATTGTTGCGACTCAACGTCCATCGGTTAATGTAATTACAGGAACTATAAAAGCTAATTTCCCTGCTCGTGTTGCTTTTCGTGTAACGTCGAAAATAGATTCTAGAACAATTCTTGATTCACCTGGTGCCGATCAACTTATTGGTAAAGGAGATATGTTATTTACAACTGGAAATGATTTAGTTCGTCTACAATGTGCTTTTGTTGATACGCCAGAAGTCGACAAAATTACAGAATTTGTTGGTGAACAACGCGGTTATCCAGATGCAATGCTTTTACCAGAATATGTTGGCGAAGATGGAGGTTCTCCTTTAGATATTGATTTATCTGACCGTGATGTATTATTTGAAGATGCAGCACGATTAATCGTTATTGCACAACAAGGATCAGCATCATTATTACAACGAAAATTAAAATTAGGATACAACCGTGCTGGTCGATTAATAGATCAATTAGAAGCTGCTGGTATTGTAGGACATTTTGAAGGAAGTAAAGCTCGTCAAGTATTAATACAAGACGAAGTTAGTTTGGAACAGTTGTTGAATAATTTGAATTAAATTTATTAAAAACAGAATAAAAAAAAATCAATTGTATGAAAAAAATTATTTATACTTTCATACTCTTATTAGTAGGGGTTGGAACTTTAAATGCACAATCGGCAAAACAAATTTTAGATAAAGTTTACACAAAATATACAAACGCAAACTCATATTACATCAAGTTTGATTTTAACCATACGGTAAACGGAAAATCAACAACTCGTTCGGGAGAAGTTTACTCTATGAAACAAAAATTTAATCTGAATGTTGGTGATATTAGTCAAATTTTTACAGGAAAAGAATTAATCACAATTTCTAAAGATGATAAAGAAGTTACCATTTCTGATGCATCAAACACAGATGATTTTTTAACACCTACAAAAATTTTGAATACTTATCGTTCGGGATACAACTATACTTTGTCAGACAAAATAAAAGTAGGAAACCAAACCATTCAACACATCAAATTAACACCAACAGCTTCATCAACCATGAAATATTGTATTTTGGGTGTTAATACATCAAATAATCAAATATACGATTACAAAGAAATTGGCAAAAATGGAGAAACTACATCTATTATTGTAAAAGATTATCTTGAAAATTTACTTATTCACAAAAGTTACTTTAACTTTGACCAAAAGAAATATAAGTCGCAAGGCTATATTATTACTCAATTATAATCAATGTTAAAGAAGCTTGACTGGTATGTAATTAAGACCTTTTTAGGTCCGTTTTTTTTCATTTTTAGTGTTCTATTTTTTATCTTTATCGTTCAATTCGCTTGGCAACAAATGGAAAAATTTGTTGGTAAAGGATTAGAATGGTATACGATTGCAGAATTACTTTTTTATTTAGGTATCAATGTTGTTCAGTTAGTTTTACCGTTAACAATTCTTTTAGGCTCTATTATGACAATGGGTGGATTGGGCGAACGTTACGAATTAGCAGCCATGAAAGCCTCTGGAATTTCATTAACTCGAATTTTTGCACCGCTTTTTGGTTTGATTATGTTAATGTCTGTCGGGCTGTATTTTTTTGGAGATAAAGTAATGCCTTTTTCTCAACAAAAAGCACGAACAATTTTCTATAATATTCTACAAACAAAACCTGCTATGAATATTAAAGAAGGTATTTTTATTGAATCTATTCCTGGTTTTCAAATGAAAATCAATAAAGTTTCTGGAGAAAATTCCGAAAAACTAGAAGATGTTTTTGTGCATCAAAATTCACCTTTTGGCGAAAATACAATGACAATTTTAGCTAAAAAAGGAAATCTTGCACCAGATAAAAAAGACAATCGATACCTAAAAATGGAACTTTATGATGGTATTGCTTATTCAGACAACGTCAAAAACAAAAACCAAGAAGAACGTCTTCGTCAAGAAAATCAATATACAAAATTTGATACACTAAATTATTATATTGACATCTCTGATATCTTAAACTCTGGAAAAGATGAAGATCCAGGCGGATCGTATAAATATCTAGACGGTGGAGGTCTTCGCCATTTGATTGATTCATTAAACGGTGATTATAAAAAATATTACAAAGAATTACAAAAAAATACATTCAACCAAAATTATTACTTTGCCAAAAAGACAAAAGAAGTCGACTCTGTAAATACCAATATGATTTTTGATTTAAAAGAATACAGTGTTACAGATAAAGACCGAATTCTTACTCAGGCAGTACAAATGGTTAATCGTGATCAAGAAAACTTAAATTTTACGCAACAAGAAATTATCAACCGCGAAAAATTATATTCTAAAGTAAACATACATTATCAACGTAACTTTTCGTACGCTGTAACTTGTATTATTTTCTTTTTGATTGGCGCTCCACTTGGTGCAATTGTAAAGAAAGGAGGAATTGGAATGCCGGTAATTATCTCGATTATTATTTTCGTTATCTATTTTATCATTAATTTTTCTGCCGAAAATATGGCAAAAAATGGTAATCTTGATCCTACAATAGCAGCTTGGGCGGCTAATATTATTGCATTACCATTTTCTTTATTATTCTGTTATAAAGCAAATCAAGATTCGGAAATATTTAATATTAGTGTTTACGTCGACCCTATTGTAAAATTCTTTAGTAAATTTAGAAAGACAAACAAAATCGAGGAACATTCTCGTTATCAATAAACAAATAAAATGGAAAAAAGATCATCTCAATTAAACACAATTGCAGAAGCTTTAGAAGATCTAAAACAAGGAAAGGTTATCATTGTTGTTGACGATGAAGATCGCGAAAATGAAGGAGATTTCCTATGTATAGCCGAATTTGCAACACCAGAAGTAATCAATTTCATGGTTACTCACGGACGCGGTTTGGTTTGTACACCACTTACACAACAAAGATGTAAAGCGTTAGGTCTTGACCTGATGGTTGGACACAATACGGCAATTTACGAAACAAACTTTACCGTTTCTGTCGATTTACAAGGACATGGTTGTACAACAGGTATTTCTGCTTCGGATCGTTCTAAAACTATTCAAGCTTTAATCAACGAAGATACAAATCCAGATGATTTAGGTAAACCAGGACATATTTTTCCACTTATTGCGAAAGATGGTGGCGTTTTAGTACGCATGGGGCATACAGAAGCAGCTGTAGATTTGGCGCGCATGGCTGGACATTATCCTGCGGGTTGTATTGTCGAAATTCTGAAAGAAGATGGTGAAATGGCTCGTCTTCCTGAATTGTTAGAAATTGCAGAGAAATTTGATCTTAAAATTATTTCGATAGAAGATTTAATCAAATATAGATTAGAAAACGAATCATTAATAAAACGTATCGATCAGTTTGAGGCAAAAACAAGATTCGGAGATTACGAATTAATCGCTTATCAACAAACAACAAATAATCAAGTACATTTTGCCTTGAAAAAAGGAACTTGGACAAAAGATGATGTTGTACCAGTACGTGTAAAATCTACAAATAGTTATTACGATTTGTTTAGTGCTTTGCAAAATGGAGAAACTCCTTTGCTAGAAAAAACAATGAATATTATTAATGAAGAAAAAAAAGGAGTTGTTATTTTTATCAACAATATTCAAAACTCGGAATTGATAGAACAAAAATTAGAAATTTTAAAAAGTTTTTCTGAAGGAAAATCTAAATCAGGTGTTTTACCTGCTGACGAAAAAGATCACGGTATAGGATCTCAAATTATCAAAGATTTGGGTATTCAGAAAATCAATTTAATTACCCGCAATTTAGAAGATCCTCATACAACACAATATGGTTTGGAGATTGTAAAATGTTCTCAATTATAAGAAAATTATTTTACCATAATACAAAAGCAGTTCTGAGAAGAGCTGCTTTTTTTTGTAGATTTGAAATTAAATATTAATAATATGAAGAATAATTTATTTCTTTTTACAACACTTTTAATAATATCTATTTCCTTACTATCATGTAAACAAAAAGGCTGTCAACCCTTTTATGAGTACGATGAAATTGAATGGTACAATTTCAAACGAAACTTAGATAGTATTCCTCCAGATTTGCAAAATAATAAGTTCTTAGTTGATGTATTTCAAGGTCAAACTTTTTTAAAAATTAAAGATGTTGATAAATTAGTTAATTTATCAAGTAATGATTTTAATAAATCAACCATTTCAACTTTAAAAAATGATAAATTAAATAAGTTATTTTGTTTTGATGAAAATCAATCTATTAATGGATTTATGACTGCATGTATTCCATTTTATAATGATATTTTGGTTTTCAAAAAAGAAAATAAAATTGTAGGAATTGCTAAAATTTGTTTCAAATGTGAACAATCAACTTTCACCGAATCTGATATTAACACTGATGCATTTGGTGCCAAAGATGAATTCAAAAAACTTAAAAATATATTATATTCAAAATAATCAACAAAAAAAGCAGTTCAATTTCTTGAGCTGCTTTTCTTTTAAATAAATCATAATATTTAATGAGCGCTAGTAAAACGCCTTTCATTAACAAAGTTTAAGATTTTCTGAACGATTTTCGTATTTTTATAAAGGTTCCAATTCATTAATAGAACACTAAATAAAATTACCCCTAATCCATAAATCTGTAAATGTGTTACCACATCATCCGAAAAGAAATAACTTAAGGCAACTGCAACAATTGGATTGACGTATGCATAAGTAGAAACCTCTACAGCTGGACGAACTTGCAATAACCAAACATAAGAACCGAATGCTAAAATAGAACCGAATGTTGTAAGATAAGCCATAGACAACCAATCTTCGGTTGTCACGTTACTCAATTCAAATCGTGTATATTCGCCATTTAACATTGCAACGGTATTAAATAAAACGCCTGCAGTTATCATCTGCCAAGCCGTTTTTACCATAATATGTAAATCTTCTTTAGACTTTACAACATCTTTCTTTTGCTTATCCGAAATATGTTTAGAATACAAAGATCCTAACGTCCAAGCGATGGCACAGATAATCAAAACAATCATTCCTACAGTATTTAGAAATTGTTGTTCTGGATTTACATGTGTAGAAGTTGTTTGTTCGTAAAACAACATCAAAACACCTATAAAACCAAAAATAACACCTAAAACTGTGGGTAAACTAGAGAAATTTTGTTTCCATTTTGGTTTATCCAAAACGATAAACCATATAGCTGCCGAAGCTGCCATAATAGCAACTATTCCACTTGGTAAAAATTGTTCCGACCAAATAATACCAGCCATATCAATAAACAACAGCATAAAACCTGTAAACATACATTGTTTTACAATTTGTTTATTCCATAACTTGTAACCTCTCATTTTACAATATCCCATTAATAAGGTACTCGCCGCAATAAAGCGAAACGAACCTAAAATAAATGGACTAAATCCATGTAACGCTTTATCTATAAAAAAATAAGTTGATCCCCAAACTACATAAACCACGAAATAAGCTAGTATAATTAGCATTTTACTTGGTTGTCCTCCTTTCATTGCACTCTAATTTTTATTAAACCGTTGGTATAACGATATTCTGTTCTTCTTTTATGGTTTGTAATACAATTGTTGTTCGTGTAGATGTAATTCCGCCAATTTTACTTAAATGTTGCCTCATCAATTCTACCAAACCTTCAGAATCGCTTGTTCTAACTTTTATCAAATAACCGTCTTCACCTGCGATATCATGAACTTCTAACACTTCTGGAATTTCTGCCAATTGTCTTCCTACGGTTTCGTCGCCAATAATATCTATCGTTTTTATAAAAATGAACGAAAGTAATTTTTGTCCAACCGCAACAGGATTTATTTTTGCATGATAAGCAATAATCACATTTTTGTTTTCAAGCTTTTTTACGCGTTCTAAAATCCCAGAAGGTGCCATTCCTAATTCTCTTGCGATATCTGCATTATTAATACGTGCATTATCTTGCATTAATCGCATGATTTTCAAGTCAGTAGCATCTAAATTGTATTCTATCTTTTCCATTTCGAGTGCAAAATTAAGTGTTTTTTGAATAATATTCAAAATAATTATTAAAAAATGTATATTCTTCGTGTTTTATTTTTTATTTACTAATAATGTTCGAAAATATAACTTTACATTATCTACAAAATAAAAAAAGCTGTCCAAAACTGGACAGCTTAATTATTTTAAAAAAATTTGGGTTAGAGAATTAGTTTCCTCCTTCTTCCATTTTCTTTTTCAATTCTGCTAATGAATCAATATCTCCTAAAGTAGAAGTTTCGATTGTATTATTAGAGTTGTTGTTATTGTTATTATTGTTGTTAGATTTCTCAATCTTAATATCTTCCTCACGGAAAGTTGATGTATGAGAAACTACTACACGACGGAATTCTTTGTTGAATTCAATAACTTTGAAAGAAGTTTCTTCTCCTTTCTTGATACGAGAACCATCTTCTTTCTCTAAAGTACGAGCTGGAGCGAAAGCTTCAACATCAGCATCTTCAAATTGGATTGTAGCTCCTTTATCAAATACGTCAACAGCAGTACCTGTATGAGTTGTTCCTACAGCGTATTTACCTTCGTATTGATCCCAAGGATTATCAGTTAATTGTTTGTGTCCTAAAGATAAACGACGAGCTTCTACGTCTAATTCTAAAACTACTACGTCTAAGATATCATCAACCGCACAGAATTCTGATGGGTGTTTAATTTTCTTAGTCCAAGATAAGTCAGAAATGTAGATTAATCCGTCAACACCTTCTTCTAATTCTACGAATACACCGAAGTTTGTGAAGTTACGAACTTTACCTTTGTGAGTAGAACCTACTGGGTATTTAGTTGTAATATCTGTCCAAGGATCTGGAGTTAATTGTTTTATACCTAAAGACATTTTTCTTTCTTCTCTATCTAAAGTTAAAACTACTGCTTCAACTTCGTCACCAACTTTTACGAAATCTTGAGCAGAACGTAAATGAGTAGACCAAGACATTTCAGAAACGTGGATTAAACCTTCTACACCTGGAGCAACTTCAACAAAAGCACCGTAATCAGCTAAAACTACTACTTTACCTTTTACTTTGTCACCTACTTTGATATCAGCATTTAAAGCATCCCATGGATGAGCTTCTAATTGCTTAATACCTAATTGGATACGAGATTTATCTTCGTCGAAATCTAAGATTACAACGTTAATTTTTTGTCCATCTTCTAAGATTTCAGATGGGTGGTTGATACGAGACCAAGATAAGTCAGTAATGTGGATTAAACCGTCAACACCTCCTAAGTCTACGAATACACCGTAAGATGTGATGTTTTTAACTTCACCTTCTAATACTTGTCCTTTCTCTAATTGAGCAACGATTTCTTTCTTTTGAACTTCGATATCTGCCTCGATTAACGCTTTGTGAGAAACTACTACGTTTTTGAATTCTGGGTTGATTTTAACAACTTTGAACTCCATAGTTTTTCCTACGAATTGTTCGTAATCACGGATTGGTTTAACATCGATTTGAGAACCTGGTAAGAAAGCTTCGATTCCGAATACGTCAACAATCATACCTCCTTTCGTACGAGCTTTGATGTAACCGTTAACAATTTCTTGAGAATCATGTGCTTTATTAACAGCATCCCAAGCGTTTAATGTACGCGCTTTTTTGTGAGATAAGATTAATTGACCGTTTTTGTCTTCACGTTGGTCAACCATTACCTCTACTATATCACCAACTTTTAAATCTTGGTTATAACGGAATTCGTTTAATGAAATTACACCTTCTGATTTGAAGTTGATATCAACGATAGCTTCTTTATCAGTAATACGTACAACTTGTCCTTTGAATACTTCATTTTCATGTAGTTCTTCTAAAGTTGTATCGTACATTTGCTCTAATTCAGCTTTTTCTTTACGATCTTCTTCGTTTAATCCTGATTCGAAAGATTCCCAATCAAAAGATTCTGGTGTTACGTTTGCGTTTGCAGACGCATCTAATACTGGAGTGTTCAATACAACTTCTTGTACCTCCTCTTGGTTTGTTTCTTTAGACATATTCTAAAAATTTGTATCTCAATCACATTTATTCTGGAATCATCAAAATGCAAATATATGACGGAGAGTTGTTTAACTTTATAATTAATCGCTTGATTCCTTCATCATTTTAGCGAGTGCAAAGATAATGAACATTTTACATATATCAAACACATGATAAAATTTTAAATTTATTTACAACAAATTATTTATAAAACCTTATAATAATGTTGGCAAAACAAAAGTCACTTTATTTGTAACTTGTCATCAAATCCAATTTATATTTTATGGATAGTTTAAAAAAACTAAAACGATTTTCTAAAATAGTAAGTGTCTTATCCAAACATGGTTTAGATGAAATTTTATCTCGTGGAAGCGATTTTCTCCACAACGAACCAACAAACGAAATTTTCAACGCCAATTTTAATCAACGTTTTAGATTAGTTCTAGAAGAATTAGGGCCAACTTACATCAAATTTGGGCAATTATTAAGCAATCGAAAAGATTTGGTTCCTGAAGCTTTAATCGACGAATTAAAAAAATTACAAGACAATGTTCCTCCTGAAGAAATAGACATCAGACAAAAAATAAGAGATGAATTTGGTATAAACCCTGATGAACATTTTTTAACAATAGATGAACATCCTTTTGCTGCTGCAAGTATTTCGCAAGTTTATCGCGCTACTTTATTAAATGGTGAAGAGGTTATTTTTAAAGTAAAACGTTCTAATATTCAGAAAATAATTGAATCTGACTTAGCATTGATTCGCGATATCATTCATTTTTTAGAGAAAAAATATGAAAAACTTCAAAAATTATTTATTTCTGAAATTGAGAAATCATTTGAAAACTCTATCATCAAAGAACTTTCGTTAACAAACGAATTACAGAATATTGAACGTTTCAGAAAAAATTTTGAAAGTAATAAGGATGTTTATGTTCCTAAAACTTACGCGGATTATTCTAACAATAATTTTCTGTGCATGGAATTTATTGATGGATACAAGGTAAATGATGTCGAAAAACTACACGAATTGGGTTTAGATCCAAAAAAAATCGTCCAAAAAGGATTTGATATTTATTTGAAACAATTAATTGAAGACGGCTTTTTCCATGCGGATCCTCATCCTGGAAACATTTTCATCAAAAAAAATGGACAAATTGTATTCATAGATTTTGGATCGATGGGAATTTTAGCCATTAACGAAAAAGAAGCTTTAGAAAATGTTGTGATTGATTTTGGACTTAAAAACCCGAAAAGAATTGTTCGGTCGCTAAAAAAAATGGCTATTAAGCATTATATCGATAACGAAAAACAATTGGAACGTGATATTGCAGATATTTTTGATTATTTAGAATACAACACTGTTGATACAATTGAGGTACAAATTATCATCAAAAAATTTAATCATATACTTCATAACAATCATGTTTTGCTACCCGAATATGTTTATATCTTAATGCGTGGAATTGCCTTGATAGAAGGCATTGGACAACAATTACATGCTGATCTTAATGTGCAACGGTCTATGCGTCCATACGCTGTGAAATTAGCACGTCAAAAATTTCATCCAAAACATTTGAGCAAGAAAGCAATTGATAATCTGAAAGATGTTCAGGATTTAATTAATGACTTACCAGAAGATACGCTAAAATTAATTGAAAAAATAAATCACGATAATCTATCTATGAATTTCAAAATCAATGAAATTGATCATATAGAAAAGTTGATGAAAGATAGTATCAACAAAATTGTTTTGGCTATTCTTACTTTAACTTTTGGTATCGGAGCAAGTATGCTGGCTAATACAACTATTCGACCTATGATTTTGGATATGCCACTACTCTCTTGGATTGGATATTTACTTTCTGTTTTTACGGCTGGTTGTATCATTATATTAGTCTTTAGAAAAAAGTAAATAAAAAAACTTTCAAAAAATAAAATAGCCACCTCAATGAGGTGGCTATTTCTATTGTAAGCTATTTAAAGAATTATTATTTCTTCTTTTTAGCTGGTTTTAAAACTTTCGTTTCAATAACTGTTGCGTTTTTAGGTAAAACTTCAACACGTCTGTTCTTTTGGTAACATTCTTCTGTTTCCTCAGTACATAACAAGTTAGCTTCTCCTAATCCACGAGCAGTTAAACGAGATTTATCAACTCCACCTCTCTCAGCTAAAACATTAACTAAAGCTTGAGCACGTTTTAAAGATAATTTCTTGTTGTAAGCATCAGAACCTCTTTGATCAGCGTGACCATCGATATAGTAAGAATTTGCTTTTAAATCATCAGAATTTAAGATTTGAGCAGCAACGCGTACGTCATCGTAAGATGAAGGAACTATTTTATCAGAGTTGTACTCGAATAAAATGTTAGATAAACGTGAAGCAACTTGAACTTCAGTCCATGGACATCCGTTGTTTTCTTTTGGTCCTTTAACAGTTGGACAAGCATCATCTTTATCAGCGATTCCGTCACCATCTGTATCTGGACAACCTTGGAATTGAGCTAAACCAGCTTCGTTTGGACAAGCGTCATCTTTATCTAAGATTCCATCATTATCTGTATCTGGCCAAGGACATCCGTTGTTTTCAACTGGTCCTGCAACCTCTGGACATGCGTCATCTTTATCAGCAACACCGTCACCATCTGTATCTGGACAACCTTGGAATTCAGCTAAACCAGCAACTTCTGGACAAGCATCATCTTTATCAAAGATACCATCTCCGTCAGTATCTGGACATCCGTTTGTAGCTGGATCTCCTGTAGCAATACCTGGAGTATCTGGACATGCATCTTCATCATCTGCAATACCATCATTATCTCTATCTTGTTTTCCGAAACGGAAAGTTACACCAACTGAATGTTGAAAGAAGTCAAAATAATTCTTTCCTCCGTAAGCTGGTAACCAGTTATAATCAGAAGCAACGTTTAAACCAAAGTTTTTAGTAAACCATAAGTTAAATCCAGCTCCTGCAGAAATTGTAAAATGATTTTTTTCTAAATCTTCAACTTCTGTTAATTGGTAAGTTCCTCCATTTTCGTTACCGTAGTAAGCTGTTAATGGGAAAGCTAATCCAGTGTAATCATATCTGTGGTAGTTAGCACCAACACGGATATATGGATCAAACCAAGAATCCTCACCTAAAATGTAACCATTAGCTAATTTATAACGTAAACCTAAACCAGCATTGATGAATAATTCATCTTTAATAGCTAATCTGTTGTTATCAACTTCACCAACAGAAGCAGTTAAATCAACATCAAAAGATCTGTTTAAGTTACGGATGATAGATAATTTAGATAACGGTGGAACAATATCCCAGTTATCTGTTTTGAAATACTGGTTAAATGGACCAGTCGCCGAGTTGTGATCAACTGCGTGAGCACCAACTGTAATTGCCCAAGGATTCTTAGAATTCTGAGCATCAACAAAAGAGTTACCCGCTAGGAATAACACTACTGCAGACAATAATAGATTAAACTTTTTCATTATCAAATATTTAGCGTTTTAAATATATTAAAATTTACTTAATTTTTATACAATAATAAGACAAATTTAAGAATTCTTTATCATTCTATCCAAATCTCTTTTCAAATCTTTTCCTTTTATTGTGTTTCTTTTGTCAAAAAGTTTCTTTCCTTTTGCCAAATAGATTTTTAATTTAGCCAACCCTTTATTGTTTATATACAGCGTTGTAGCTACAATTGTCAATCCTGTTTCTTTTGTTTTACGTTCTAATTTACGTAATTCAGATTTTTGCAATAAAAGTTTTCTGTCTCTTCTTGTTTTATGATTAAAGTAGGTTCCCCAATCATATTCGTCTATAAACATATTAATGATATAGAGTTCTCCGTCTTTCATTTGGCAAAAACTTTCTGTAATAGAAGCCTTTCCCATACGGATTGATTTTATTTCAGTTCCAAACAACTGGATGCCGGCATCGTATGAATCCATTAATTCATATTCAAACCTGGCGCGCTTATTCTTAATTGTAACTTCTTTTTGCACTTTATTTTATTCCAATTAAAATTTGTAACTTTGCCGGAAGGTCAAACAAACATCATACCAAAAATTATGTTAAATGTTTCTAATTTATCACTTCAATTCGGAAAGCGAATACTTTTCGACGAAGTTAATATAAAATTTGCAAATGGCAACTGTTACGGAATAATAGGTGCTAATGGAGCAGGTAAATCTACATTTTTAAAAATACTATCAGGTGAAATCGATCCTACTTCTGGACAAGTAAGTTTAGAAAAAGGAAAACGTATGTCTGTCTTAGAACAGAATCACTTTAAATACGACGAATATACAGTATTGGATACTGTTCTACGTGGAAACAAAGTTTTATACGATATTAAAGAACGTATGGACGCTTTGTATGCAAAGCCAGATTTTTCTGAAGAAGACGGTATAAAAGCTGGAGAGCTTGGAGTTGAATTTGAAGAAATGAATGGTTGGAATGCAGAATCTGACGCATCTACATTGTTGTCTAACGTAGGAATCGAGACTGATTTACATTATACATTAATGGGAGATTTAGATAATAAAGCGAAAGTACGTATTTTGATTGCGCAAGCTTTATTCGGAAATCCTGATGTATTAATCTTAGATGAGCCTACCAATGAGTTGGATGTAAATACAATTTCTTGGTTAGAGGATTTCTTAGGTAATTTTGAAAACACAGTAATTGTTGTATCTCACGACCGTCACTTCTTAGACGCTGTTTGTACACATATCTGTGATTTAGATTTCTCTAAACTTAACTTATATTCTGGTAACTATACGTTTTGGTACGAGTCTTCTCAATTAGCTGCAAAGCAAAGAGCTCAACAAAATAAGAAAGCTGAAGAAAAGAAGAAAGAATTACAAGATTTCATTGCTCGTTTCTCTTCTAACGTTGCCAAAGCGAAGCAAACAACATCTCGTAAGAAGATGATTGAGAAGTTGAACATCGAAGATATTAAACCATCATCTCGTCGATATCCTGCAATTATTTGGGATCAATCTCGCGAAGCTGGTGATCAAATCTTAGAAGTAGAAAACTTATCTGCATCGGTTGATGGTGAGATTTTATTTAAAGATGCTCATATCAATTTAAGAAAAGGTGATAAAGTTGGTGTATTCTCAAGAAACTCAAAAGCTATTTCTCAATTTTTCGAAATTCTTTCAGGAAAAGCGAAACCAGATACAGGTGAAGTAAATTGGGGTATCACAACAACACAAGCTTATTTACCTTTAGATAATACAGATTTCTTTAAAGAAGATATCAATTTAGTAGATTGGTTACGCCAATATACAGAATCTGATGAAGAACGTCACGAAGAATTTATGCGTGGTTTCTTAGGAAAAATGTTATTTTCTGGTGACGAAGCACTTAAAAAATCTTCTGTTTTATCAGGAGGAGAAAAAATGCGTTGTATGTTTTCTCGTATGATGTTATTACGTGCAAACGTATTATTATTAGACGAGCCAACAGGTCACTTAGACTTAGAATCTATTACTGCACTTAATAACTCATTAGTTAACTTTAAGGGAACAGTTTTAATGGGATCTCACGATCATGAGTTGATTGAAACAACGTGTAACCGTATTATCGAGTTAACACCAAATGGAATTATTGATCGTTACATGACATACGATGAATTTTTATCAGATGATAAAGTAAAAGAATTAAAAGCTAAATATTACGCTTAAGATTTCTTTCATTATAAAACAAAATCCAGAACGTTCTACTTTCTGGATTTTTTTATATCCAAAAAAGTTTAACTTTGAATTTCATTCAACTTTATGATTTCAATTCCACCAATTTTACTTTATATAATTATTGCATTGATTATTTTTTTAATCATTATGATAACATATTTAATCAATACATTGAAATCGGAGAAAAAATTAAACTCTCTTCAAACACAACGATTAGATAATTTATCATCGAAAGTTGATGAACTAAAATTGGAGAATTATGATGCAAAACTAAATCCACATTTGTTCAAAAATATACTCAATTCTATTCAATCAAATGCCTATCAAACCTATTATACAATTGATAAATTGGCAAATGTGTTGGACTATATTTTATACGAAAGCAAAGCAAATTTTGTTACCGTAAAAGATGAAATAGATTTCACCAAAAATTTTATCGAAATTAATAAAGTAAAAGTTTCGCCTTTGTTTGATTTTCAAATCAAAACAAAAATTGAAGAACAATCTCCTTTTTATCAAGAAAAAATTATCGCACCATTAATCAGTATTGATTTTATAGAAAATGCTTTCAAACACACCGATTTTCAACAGCAAAATTCATTTATTAAAATTTCTATAGAGCTTAATCAAAAGAATTTTCAAATTCAGGTCATGAATAAAATTTCGCCTAAAAATAGTTTAAAAAAAGAAACTGGTGGTCACGGATCCGAATCTTTAGAGCATCGATTACGAATGATTTATGGAAATGATTTCACACTTTCTAAAACCGTTGAACAAGATATTTATATTGCTAATTTAAAAATCAATTTACATGAGTTCTATACTAAAATGCATTCTCGTTGATGACGAAATTTTGGGTTTAAAATACCTAAAAATGTTGTGCGAACAAATAGATGACATAGAAGTTGTGAAGGCTTTTGTAGATCCCGAATTGTTTATAAATGAATTGGATAATTTGGAGTTTGATTTTTGTATTTTAGATATAGAAATGCCCAAAATAAATGGTTTACAAGTTGCTAATTTATTGCAAAACAAACCTTTTATTTTCGCAACAGCTTACAAAGAATATGCAACTGACGCTTTTGATTTGGACGCAACGGACTATATACAAAAGCCAATCAAAAAAGAGCGCTTACAACAAGCTATAGACAAAATAAAAAAACGTTTACAACAAACTATAAATCAGCAAAATTCTTTTGTCCAATTAAATTCAGATAAAGGAAAAATCTTGTTGCAATTCAACCAAATTCTTTACATCTCCACTTCTACCGTAGAAAGCCGAGATAAAGTTGTTATTTACAATGATTTATCCGAATTAACACTAAAGAATATTACGTTAGATAATTTATCCGAAATTTTACCCGAAAAGAACTTTGTTCGTATCAATAAAAGAGAAATTATTAACATGCAACATATCAAATATTTTCATTCGGAAAGCGTTACTTTAGACGTTTTATCAAAAGAAAATAAAGAGATTAATTTAGTCTTAAGCGAAGTGTACAAAGCAAATTTCGTAGACAGAATTTCCATTTAATTACATAATATTACCATTTCATTACATTTTTACTTGATTTAATCTTTCAAGGCTTTTTTTGATAAATTAATTTCAGATTTTTGCTGAAAATTAACGCCATGAAAAAATCGACACGTAACTCTATCTTTTACGTTGTTACCATTTTACTTAGTTCACTTATGATGTATTTCATCGTAACACAAGCGGAAGAAATGGAAGCTGGAAAACATGTTTTAAAAATTGCTGGAGAAAGTAATTATTTTAACGATTTCCTAAATAGTATCGTACACAATATTCATCATCCACTTGCTATTTTATTGGCACAAATTGTGACCATTATTTTTACTGCAAGAGTTTTTGGATGGATTTTTAATAAAATTGGACAACCAACTGTTATCGGAGAAATTATTGCTGGTATTTTTCTTGGTCCATCATTTATCGGAATGTATTTTCCTGAGTTTTTTAACGATCTTTTTCCAAAAGAATCTTTGGGTAATTTAGAATTTATTAGCCAAATTGGTTTGATTCTTTTTATGTATGTAATTGGAATGGAATTAGATCTTAAAGTTCTTAAAAAAAATGCACAAGATGCTATTGTAATCAGCCATGCAAGTATTATTATTCCTTTTACTTTAGGACTTGCACTTGCTGGATTAATCTATATGGAATTTGCGCCAGAAGGAATTAATTTTCTTTCATTTGCTCTGTTCATCGGTATTTCCATGAGTATTACAGCATTTCCTGTTTTAGCAAGAATTGTACAAGAACGTGGAATTAGCAAAACTCGCTTAGGCTCTATTGTTATTACTTGTGCCGCCGCCGATGATATTACCGCTTGGTGTTTGCTTGCTGCCGTTATTGCGATTGTAAAAGCTGGTTCATTCGTCAGTTCTTTGTACGTCATTTTATTAGCATTAGTTTACGTTATAGCTATGATACGTTTTGTACGTCCTTTCTTAAAAAGAATTGCAGATATACATTCTACTAAAGCAACATTAACAAAACCCATTATCGGAATTTTCTTTTTGGTGCTAATTATTTCATCATATTTAAGCGAAATCATCGGTATTCATGCATTATTCGGAGCATTTTTAGCTGGAACAATCATGCCTGAAAATTTAAAATTTAGAAATTTATTTATAGAAAAAATAGAAGATGTAGCCTTAGTTTTATTACTTCCTTTATTTTTCGTTTTTACAGGATTACGCACGCAAATCGGTTTATTAGATAGTCCACATTTATGGCAAACAGCGGGATTGATTATATTAGTTGCTGTTTCAGGAAAATTTATCGGAAGTGCTTTTGCCGCCAAGTTTGTTGGTCAAAATTGGAAAGATAGTTTAACCATTGGCGCGCTAATGAATACCCGTGGATTGATGGAATTAGTCGTCTTGAATATTGGTTACGATCTCGGCGTATTAACACCAGAAATCTTTGCAATGATGGTGATAATGGCGCTTGTAACAACTTTTATGACAGGTCCTGCTTTAGATATTATAAATTGGATTTTTAGAAAACAAAAAGTTGACAATGAATTAGCCGAAATAAGTAATAGTAGTAAATATAAAATTTTAATTGATTTTCAATCGCCCGAAAAAGGTGGAGAATTACTACGTGTTGCAAATAGTTTTATTAAAAAGCAAGATGACAATTCGCTAGTTACGGCAATTCACGTAATGAAAAGTAACGAAGTACAACACTTTAATTTGGAAGAACGTGAACATGAAATTTTCAATCCGATAACAGAAGTTTCTGAAGAGTTGAATCAAGATGTGACAACTATGTTCAAAATTTCGACAGATATGGTTCATGATACTATAGATGTTGCACAAAAAGGCGATTACGATTTGATGATAATGGGTGTTAGAAATTCTATTTATTCGGGTTCATTACTTGGAAATATATTAGGATTTACAACAAAAATTATTGACCCTGATATTTTAATTGGGCAAGTTACTGGAAAAGAAAACATGTTTGACCATTCTGTTTTCAACGAGCGAACAAAACAATTACTTAATAAATCTACAATTCCAGTTGGTGTTGTTTTGGATAAAAATTTCGTAAAAGCGGAGAAAGTTTTTCTTCCTTTATTTGGAAATAAAGACGCCGATTTATTGAAGTATGCGCAACGATTAATCTCTAACAGTGAATCTCAGATTATTATTGTAGATATAAGTGGTTACACAAAACGCCATTCGGAAGTAAAAGAAATTATCCGAAGTATAGAAAATATTGCACCAAATCACATCAGTTTGTCATACAAACAACAATTGGATAAAGAGTTTTTGGACGAAATGGATTTGATGCTAATTAGTATGGAAAGTTGGAAAAACTTAATCGATTCTAAAAGTATTTGGATTTCTAGCGTTCCGACAACCTTGATTATTTCAGAGTAAACAGAAATCACAAATAACTTATTTTATTATTCACTAATATTTTATTTTCAGCAGTATCTAACTTGCTTGAAAATAATTATATTAGTGAATAATTTTATGAAGTAAAATAAGATTATTTTTTATTTCGTAAAATGAGATAGCTCAATAACTACAAACAACATTTGATTCTTCACTAGAAAATCTTATTTTAATAATAAATATTTTATGAACAAATTTCACTTATTATATTTCATTATTTTTTTCTTATTCTGCTGTAAGAAAAAAGAAAATTTCGATTATAATAATTCTATCGAAAATGAGATTGAAATAGTTTCAATAGAACAAAAAAATCATGATTTAAATTATTTAAATAATCCAGCTGAAAATGATACAATGTGTATTAATGCTATTCAAAGAGCTAAAATTGATTTAGAAAAATACAATGGTGTTATAACAAATACAATTTGTTTTGGTTGTATAAATCAACCTTATATAAACGAAATTAAAGAAATCGCAAAGGAAAAAAAAATTAAGTTTTATATTGAAGATTTAGGATGTATTATCTATAAGAATCAAACAGATGGTTGTTATAGTGGATATGTCAACTTTTTTATGAAAAAAAAATATGGTGAAAATTATTACCAAGAAATTATTGAAAAAGCTAAAAGTAATTTCATTAACAATGTCGTGAATAAAGATTCTATAGTAGATTTTTATGATTTAAATTATGAGGATATGCCAAAGTATAAAAATAAAGAAATCACTTTATTAGACAACGGAATAATGCCTGTGATACATACTACTTTACCATTAGATTTCGACCCAAATAAATCAATGTATTTGAATATAAAATTTATTATTGAAAAGGATGGTCATATTTCAAATATCAAATTAGATGAATGGGTAAATGAGTATCCAAATAATGAAAAATATAAAGATGATTTATATAAAATTGCCAAGAAAGAATTACAAAATAAATATATTGAATGGATTCCTGGTAAATATTTAGGAAATAATGTCCGCACTGAAAAAAAATTACAAGTATATTTTAAATAAAACATTAACTAACATGTATTTCGTAAAATGTAATGAAACTTAAATAGAACGTTTTTATAATTAACACTATTATACCTCATCATAAAATATAATTAAGAATGTAAATATGACAAAACAAATAACTTTAAGACAAGAAACAGAGGAAGACTTTAATGATATATTTGAAGTTAACAATATTGCATTTGGACAAGATAGTGAAGCGAAATTAGTAAATGCTTTAAGAAATAATCCAGCTGTTTTTATTCCTGAACTTTCAATTGTAGCAATAGAAAATGATAAAATTATTGGACATATTTTATTTACTAAAATCAAGATTAAAGATAATAAAGGAAACTTACACGAAAGCTTAGGACTTGCACCAATGGCTGTAAGACCTGAATTTCAGAAAAGTGGTATTGGAGGACAATTAATCAAAAAAGGATTCGAAATAGCGAGAGATTTAGATTTCAAATCTGTAATTGTTTTAGGACATGAACACTATTATCCAAAATTTGGATTTGAGCCAGCCGAAAAATGGAATATAAAAGCACCATTCGATGTTCCGTCGAATGCCTTTATGGCTATTGAATTGATAAATGATGGATTAAAAAACGTCACTGGAACTGTTATTTATCCTAAAGAATTTGAAACAGTTTGATAATAGCAAAGCACAAACTCAAAAACATATCAAAAATAGAATTTTACTCAATAAAAAAATCCAGTCTTTTATAAAAGCTGGATTTTTTATTGAATATTTTATTACTAATTATTGATTAAACATCAATCTTAGCATAATGTGCATTTTTCTCGATAAACTCACGACGTGGTGGTACATCATCTCCCATTAACATAGAGAATACACGATCCGCTTCTGTTGCGCTATCAATTGTTACTTGGCGCAATGTTCTGAATTCTGGATTTAGAGTTGTATCCCATAATTGCTCCGCATTCATTTCTCCAAGACCTTTGTATCGTTGTATTGTAACACCTTTACCTGATCCATCCGAAGAAAATTCTGCTGTTAAGCGTTCACGGTCTTTTTCATTCCATGCGTATTCACCTTTTGCTCCTTTTTTAATTAAATATAAAGGTGGTGTTGCAATATAAATATGTCCTTGCTCTACCAACTCTTTCATATAACGAAAAAAGAATGTTAAGATTAATGTCGAGATATGTGAACCATCGACATCGGCATCGGTCATAATTACTACTTTATGATAACGTAGTTTTGAGATATTTAAAGCTTTCGAATCTTCTTCTGTTCCGATAGTTACACCTAAAGCTGTATAAATATTTTTAATCTCTTCGTTGTCTAAAACTTTGTGTGCCATCGCTTTTTCAACATTCAAAATCTTACCACGTAATGGTAATATTGCTTGAAAATGACGATCACGACCTTGTTTTGCTGTACCTCCGGCAGAATCTCCCTCCACTAAGAATAACTCAGACTCTTCTGGATTACGTGAAGAACAATCTGCTAATTTTCCTGGTAATCCGCTTCCTCCCATTGGGTTTTTGCGTTGTACCATTTCACGAGCTTTCTTCGCTGCCTGACGAGCTTTTGCTGCTAAAACTACTTTATCAACAATTTGTTTTGCTTCTGTAGGATTTTCTTCTAAGAAATTAGTTAACATTTCTGCAACTATTTTATCAACAGCTGGAGAAACTTCCGAGTTTCCTAATTTTGTTTTAGTTTGTCCTTCAAATTGAGGTTCCATCACCTTTACAGAAATAACAGCTGTTAATCCTTCACGGAAATCGTCTCCTACAATCTCTACTTTTTCTTTTGCTAAATTAAAATTTTCTTCAGCATATTTTTTCAATGTACGCGTTAAGGCTCTACGGAAACCTGTTAAGTGTGTTCCACCTTCGTGCGTATTGATATTGTTAACGTATGAGTGTAAATTCTCTGTATAAGACGTATTATAGCGCATTGCAACCTCAACTGGAATACCGTCACGTTCACCTTCCATGAAAATAACTTTGTCCATAATTGCTTCACGACTTCCGTCAATAAACTCAACAAATTCTTTTAATCCACCTTCTGAATGAAAAGTTTCTGTTACATAATTTCCATCAGCATCTTTTTCTCTTTCATCTGTCAAGGTAATTGTAATTCCTTTGTTTAAGTAAGATAATTCGCGTAAACGGCTTGCTAATGTTGAGAAATTATATACTGTTTCTTGAAAAATTGTATCATCTGGTGTAAATGTAACTGTTGTTCCGTTATGATCTGAAACACCAACTTCTTTTACATCATATAAAGCTTTACCTTTTGAGTATTCTTGAATATATGATTTTCCGTTTTTATTAATTTCTGCAGATAAGTGATTTGACAAGGCATTAACACACGAAACACCAACTCCGTGCAAACCTCCAGATACTTTATATGTATCTTTATCAAACTTACCTCCAGCACCAATTTTAGTCATTACAACCTCTAAAGCAGACTTTCCTTCTTTTTTGTGTAAATCAACTGGAATACCACGTCCATTATCAATTACACGAACAGAATTTCCTTCCAGAATAGATACAGAAATCGTATCACAGTATCCTGCTAAAGCTTCATCAATAGAGTTATCAACAACCTCATAAACTAGGTGGTGTAATCCTCTAACTCCGACGTCTCCAATATACATTGATGGACGAAGACGTACGTGCTCCATTCCTTCTAACGCTTGGATATTATCCGCCGTATATGTGTTATTACTCATAATTATGTCTCTAACTTTTTAAAACAAACAAATATAGTAAATTTTGAGGACTTATCCTACTTAATAACGAGTGGAATAATAAGATAAAGTACTGTTTTAACTTATTTTTAGGATAGATAATTTTTCGGTTGAATTAAACTAGCAATCGAAAATCCTAAAATAAAAAAAACCGAAATCAATTTGATTTCGGTTAAATTTTTATGTGTCTAAATATCTTTTTTATCGAGATAAACTACTTTTTTGGTTTCGTAAAAATCTTCTTCAAAGAAATTAGAAATATCAAATAAAACAGCGTTCGGAAAATCGGCCAATTCTTCTGTTAAATCTCCTCCTTTTAAATATAAAAGTCCATTTGGAAATGGGTTGATTGAATCTTTTTTAAATTTTCCTCTAATCCATTCAGCAAAACGGGGCATAGCTGTAACAGCACGCGATACTACAAAATCATATTTATCTTTGATTTCTTCGGCACGTTTTTGTTCTGCCTTTACATTTGTCAAACCTAAACCATCTGCAACACCTTGTACAACTTTTATTTTTTTACCGATAGAATCTACTAAATGAAATTGCACATTCGGAAATAAAATAGCCAATGGAATTCCTGGTAAACCGCCTCCAGTACCAACATCTAAAACGCTAGTTCCGTCTGCAAATTCCATTACTTTTGCAATTGCCAACGAATGCAAAATATGATTGGTATAGATTTCATCAATGTCTTTTCTAGATACAACATTGATTTGATTGTTCCATTCTTTATACAAATCACCAACTTTAGAAAATTGTTCGATTTGTTTTTCTGTTAAATCAGGAAAATAGTTTAAAATTAAATTTACCATATTATATTATTTCGCTAATGCGTTTGCAAATATAATCTAACAACTTTGTATCATCATCCGTAAATGGATTGATTGTGTGAGAATCGATATCTATTTGACCTATATTTTCTCCATTCTTAAAAATAGGAACCACAATTTCTGCTTTTGTTTCGATAGAACATGCCAAATAATTATCTTGTGCATAAACATCAGGAACCACAAAAGTTTGATTAGATTCTGCTACTTGCCCACAAATTCCTTTTCCGTAAGGTATAATTGTATGATCCGTTTCTGCACCAACATAAGGTCCAAGTTTCAGTTCGTTTTTATCGCCATTCTTAAAATAAAAACCTACCCAATTGTAATAATCGATTTCGTCGCTTAATAATTGACAAATTTTCTGAAGTTTTTCATCAATAGAAATTGTGCTGTCCACAATAATATCTATTCGTTTATGTAATTCTTGCATCTTGTACGTTATATAAAGAACAAATTTATTGATTAATCATTAGTTTATCAAAATGATAGTCATTTTCGTTTATATTTGTTTTAGATTTTATGACCAATGAAAGAATTTAAACCGTTATTGTTATTTTTAGCTCGATTTCTCGGAACTTATATTATTCTGAGTTTATTGTACAAGCTTTATTTAGATCAATACTTACCGCACAATATACCAGATCCGTTTACAAAATTTACTTCTGATGTTTCTGCAATTGGACTAAACACATGTGGCTTTTTCTCTTTTTCTAACATTGCAGATCAGCAACCTTGGATGAGATTAGTCGTAGATGGACAAGTTGCTTCTATTGTAAATGAAGGTTGTAATGCAATTTCTATCTTAATTATATTTGTTGCGTTTATTGTTGCGTTTTATACTAATTTCAAACAAACTTTTTTGTTTATTATAGCTGGTTTAGGTGCTTTATTTATAATGAATATTGCTCGAATTATGTTACTAAATTATATTTTTAGATATCACGACGAATACGGAAAAATGGCACATGATTATTTATTTCCTGCAATAATCTATGGTTCTATTGTAGTGCTTTGGATTGTTTGGATCAAATTTTTTGTAACGAAATATAACAAGCAAAATGCCAAATAAATTTTTACGTTATACTGGTGCTATTCTTTTAATTTTTGGATTAATCCTAGTTCGAAAATTTGAAGACACTTTATTTTATGATCCTTTTTTAGATTATTTTCATAGAATTGGACATCCACATTTTCCCGAGATCGATTTTCTTAATCTTAATCTCAGTATTATTTTTAGATACTTTATCAATTCAATCTTAACTGTTTTGATTATTTTACTAGTATTCTGGAAAAAAAGTTATGTCAAATTCTCTATCTTTATTTTAGCTATTGGTTTGCTTTTACTTTTGCCAATCTATAATTATTTAATCTCTACAAAGTTTTCATCTGGAGAAATGGTTTTCTTTTATATCAGACGATTTCTCATACAACCTATGTTTTTATTAATCTTAGTTCCTTGTTTTTATTACCAAGAAATGCAACATAAAAAAACGGTCGAAAATTAATTTTCGACCGTTTTTTATCCTTATATCTTTAAAATCTATAAACCAGATTCATCTTTATATTGTTGCGCATCTATTTTTGCTTGATTTTTAGCAAGCTCTTCTTGTGCTTTTTGTTCTGCAACTTTACGTTTTTCTTCATCTGCAATTGCTTTATTTGCTTTATTTACAGATTTGTATTTGTAAAGCCAACCTAAAAATCCACCTAAAACAAATCCAATTCCTGCTCCTCCAGTTATTCCAACCAAAAATTCTTTGTCCGAAAAAAATCGAGTATAATCAAGGTTTGTAAAATAATACATCGCAACGCTAATCGCGATTAATAGCACTCCAATAAATGTAGAATAGGTCATAGTTTTATATTTTATTAAAATAAATCTTGGTTGATTCTTTGACGAACGGCTTCGTATAAAATAGCACCAGCGGCAACCGATACATTAAGAGAAGCTGTTTGTCCTGTCATAGGCAATTTAATCATTTTATCCGAAACTTTCAAAATAGAATCCGAAACTCCATCTTCTTCACTTCCCATTACAATTGCAGTTGGTACAGAAAAGTCCGCATCATAAATAAAATCAGCAGATTTCTCAGAGGCACTGTAAACAGAAATTCCTGCAGATTGTAAGTAACGAATTACATTTACTAAATTTCCTTCCTTACAAACTGGTATATTATATAAAGCTCCTGTAGAAGTTTTGATCGCGTCTGCATTTACAGATGCAGATCCTTTTAGAGGGATAATAATTGCATCTACACCAACACATTCTGCTGTACGTGCAATTGCACCAAAATTACGAACATCACTTATTCGATCTAAAATCAAAATAAATGGTGTTTTTCCATTTTCCCAAATCTGTGGTAATACGTTTTCGATTGAATCAAACTCTATCGGAGAAACAAAAGCATAAACACCTTGGTGATTTTTTCCTGTAAAACGATTTAATTTTTCAACAGGTACATAACTTACAGGAATTTCATATTCTGTAATCAATTTTCTTAATTCTGAGAAAATTTCTCCTTGTAAACCTTTTTGAACAAAAATTTTATCGATTGTTTTACCTGCTTCAATTGCTTCTATTACTGGTCTTAAACCAAAAATCGCTGATTCGTCTTTCATAACTGCAAAGATAAATATTCTATTAGATTATTTCCCTATCCTTTTTCTTAATTGTTGAATATAATTTGGTAAACTCATGTAGATAATGGATCCAAGTATGATTAAAGAAATCATTGAGATTAAATTTAATCGTAAATGAATTATTTTAGAGACAAAAACAATGATTAACACAACGATAAAAGTTGTTTGAAAATAAAAATGTTGTGCTATTTTTCGTCCAAAATCAGATTTACTATACGATGCAAAAAACATGAAAATTATTAAAATCGATAATATTAAACTCCACTTCATTCTAAAAAATTCCTTAAATTTGAAAGGTTAAATATAATCAAAATGCAACAATATCACGATTTATGTAAAAA